>DASTDQ010000392.1:0-7110 GCA_035710305.1 Vicinamibacterales bacterium
CGGGAGGCGTGCCCCAAGGAGGCGATCTGGCAATTCACGCCGTTCGTGTTCGTGGATCTGCGGAAGCACGTCTGGCAGATGATCCGGAAGTTCGAGCCCAACTGGCAGTTGATCCTGCTGCTGGCGACCGTCGCGCTCGAGTTGCTGCGCCAGACGCTGGGCACGCGCTTCGGCGAGCATCGCCTCTTCTTTCTCGGGTCTCCCTCCTCGCCATGGATGACGCTCCTCGTCGTGCTCGTGACGGTCGTGGCCGTCGCCACGCCGATCAAGATCTGGAACTCGGCACGCATCGAGCACCGCCTGCAGGAGCAGGCGCAGCTCCTGCTCGCCGCGAAGATCGAGGCGCTCAAGAGCCAGATCAATCCGCACTTCCTGTTCAACACGCTGACGTCGATTTCCTCGTTGATTCGCTCGCAGCCCGACACGGCGCGCACGCTCATCCTCAAGCTGTCGGCGCTGCTGCGGCGGCTGCTCCGCAGCCATCAGCACTTCGTCACCTTGCGCGAGGAGCTCGAGTCGATCGACGAGTACCTCGACATCGAGGTCATCCGGTTCGGGCCGAAGCTGCGCGTTCGGAAGGAGATCAGCCCGGATACGCTCGACGTCGTCGTCCCCAGCATGATCCTGCAGCCGCTCGTCGAGAACTCGATCAAGCACGGCTTCGCGCGAAAGGTCGGACCGGGAGCCATCACGATCCGCAGCCACCGTGAGAACGGGCGGGCCGTCATCGAGGTGGAGGACGACGGGATGGGATTCGTCCTCGACAGCCTTGATCAGCCGATGGCGAGCGGCATCGGCCTGTCCAACGTGCGCGAGCGGCTGGCGGTGATCTATGGCGACCAGTACCAATTGAAGCTCAGGAGTGAACCGGGCCGCGGAACGAGCGCGCGCATCGAGGTCCCGGAACTGACGGCGGCCCAGCAGATCACAGCATGAGCAAGATACGGGTCCTGGTCGTGGACGACGAACAGCTCGCCCGGGACGAGCTGTGTTACCAGCTCGGTCAGGTCGGGGACGTCGAAGTGGTCGGCCAGGCTGCCGACGGCCCTGAAGCGCTGGACGCCATCGACAAACACGAGCCCGACCTGGTGTTCCTCGATATCCAGATGCCCGGCCTGGGAGGGTTCGAGGTGGCCCGCCGGCTGTTCGAACGGGGGGAGGATGCCCCCGCGCTCGTCTTCGTGACCGCCTTCGATCAGCACGCCATCGAGGCGTTCGAAGTCAACGCCGTGGACTACCTGCTGAAGCCGGTCGAAACCGGGCGGCTCGAACAGGCCCTGCTGCGCGCCCGGCGGCGGGTCGAGGCCGATCGGCAGACGCCGGCCGGCACCCGGCCAGCGAACCAGCAGCTCGAACAGATCGTCAAAATGATGTCCGGCAGGCAGATACGCCGGGAACAGGTCGTGATCCGGGTCGGGGAACGGTTCATGCTCGTTCAGGCCGACGAAATCATCTATGCCTCGCTGGTCGACGACTCGATTAACATAGTGACAGGGCAGGTGGCCGGTACGTCCAACTACCGGACCCTGGACGACCTGCAGGCGCGGCTGGACTCCGACGTCTTCTGGCGCGTCCACAGGTCGCACCTGGTGAACATCTACAAGATCAAGGAGATCGTCCCTTGGTTCAGCAGGAACTATATCCTCCGGATGAAGGACGCGAAGGGCACGGAAATACCGGTGAGCCGCACGCAGACCAAGCGGCTCAGAGAGTACCTGAAACTCTAGGCGCACCCCTGGAGCCGGATGCCAGCGGAGGGACGGCACCTCTGCGCCTGGAGGTCATGGACCCCCCGGCCGACGCCCTGTCGCAGCGGCTGCATATCTGGAAGGAAGAGCTCGTCGCCTGGTTCAAGACGCTGTTCTCCGCCGCCGTCTACGCCACGCTCATCGTCGCGTTCGGCTTTCAGGTGGCGCGCGTGGAAGGCCAGAGCATGGCACCGACGCTTTCCGATCAGGATCGACTGATCGTGAACAAGTTCGCCTACCGCTGGGGTGCGCCTCGCCGCGGCGACATCGTGATGCTGTATTACCCGATCAATCCCGACAAGTCGTTCGTCAAACGGGTCATCGCTGAAGAGAACGATGAAGTGCGCATGGTCGATGGCCGGGTGTACGTCAACGACGTTCCAGTGGCGGACGAGTTCGTTCCCCCTGAATACCGCGGCCACGACGACTTCGGCCCCCGACGGATTGACGAGGGCTACTACTTCGTGATGGGCGATCACCGGAACAACAGCTCCGACAGCCGCCACTGGGGCCTGGTCCCGAAGAAATACATCATCGGCCGCGTGCAGCTTCGCTGGTGGCCGATCCCGAACGCCCGCGTGTTCTAGCGCTCGCGCGCAAGCGTGGCTGACCGATACACCGATGTCACGAAGGTCCTGTATCGAGTACTCGTCCTGAACCTCGCCGTCGCCCTGGCCAAGATCCTCCTGGGCTATGGCACCGGCGCCGTCTCGATCGTCACCGACGGGTTTCACTCCCTGACCGATTCGGCGTCCAACGTCGTCGCGCTCGTCGCCATCTCGGTCGCGCGTCAGCCGCCCGACGCCAACCACCCGTACGGCCACCGTAAGTACGAGACGATCGCCTCGATCGCGATCCTGGTCTTCCTGGTCGTCGTGCTCGTAGAGGTACTGAGCGCGGCGGTGGATCGCTTCCTGAACGGCGGCACGCCGCGGGTGTTTCCCGAGGGCATCGGCCTCATGGCGGCGACGCTCGTCGTCAATGTCCTCGTCGTCTCGTACGAGCTGCGGGAAGGGCGGCGTCTCAACAGCGAGGTGCTGCGCGCCGACGCCCGCCACACCAGGAGTGACGTCCTCACGTCAGGCGCGGTGCTCGGCGCGCTGTTCGGCGTGTGGTTCGGCTATCCCCTGCTGGATCCGATTGCGGCGCTGCTCGTGGCAGGGTTCATCGGGCACGCGTGCTGGAGCATCGCGCGGGAGGCCTCGCGCATCCTGTCGGACCAGATCGTCATCCCAGAGGAGCAGGTCCGCGCGGTCGTCCAATCGGTGCCAGCCGTAATCGGCTGCGAGAAGATCAGGACGCGAGGTGCCGCGGACCACGCGTTCCTCGACCTCCACCTGTGGCTCGAAGGCAGCACCCCGCTTCGCGACGCTCACGCCACGTCGCACGTCGTGAAGGACCGGTTGATGGCGAGGTTCCCGCAGCTGGCCGACGTGGTGATCCACATCGAGCCGCCGCCGGATACCTACCGCGTGCCCACCGTCGACGTCGGCCGGTAGGTCGTCCGGGCCGTCTCGTTGTACGGCGTGGGACCGACGGTGACGCGGATTTCGGTCTGCTTGTGGCGCTCGACCGTGGTCTTCCCCGTGCCGCCGCCCTCTTCGCCCCAGACGAGCGTGAGCGCGTCGCCGATGTTGACGTCCGGATCGACGACGCCGAGCGAAAGCATCGACTGCTCGTTGTAGCTGTAGCCGCCGAACATCGACAGGCCGACCATCTTGCCCCCCTTCATCACCTTATCGTAGGAGGACGAGGCGTAGTTCGACAGCGGCAGATCGATGTACTTGTAGCGTTCGGCCCCAGGCGTGAACATCGGCGCGATGACCCGGGCGACATCCTCGCCGTTCCACACGAAGGTGACCTTCTTGCGGTTCTTCTCCTTGGACTTCTTCTCGAGCGCCTCGCGGCCGATGAAATCATGGTCGAACTTCACGAACGACCCGTAGCCCAGCTCGTACGGCGTCACGTAATAGTCTTCGATGTTGTTCGACACGAAGCTTCCACCAATGGAGCCCGTGGCCTCGTACCCGGCGGCGGGCAGCCACTCGCGATAGGCCTTCATCTTCTCGCCGGTGTACACGGCCGGCAGCGGCGAGGGAATCCATCCTGATTCGAGCGTGTTGGTCGCATACGCGCGGGCGCCCACCTGGACCAGGCCGAAGTCCTTGCCAGCCTCGATGATCGCCTCGCGGATCTCCTCGCGCTGTTCGTAGGGGCCCCACACCTCCAGGCCGGGGGCGCCGGCCATCCCGTGACGCAGCGCGCGAACCTTGCGTCCCTTGATCGTGATGGTGTCCATGTGGAAGAACTTGACGTCCGGAACGGGCCCGCCATTCAGCCGTTCGAGGACTTTCGCCGCGTTCGGCCCCTGGATCTGATACCGGTAATGCCGGCGGACGATCGCCTGGCCTTTGGGGTTCGAGGGCGAGCGGTCGTCGCGCTGCACGTCCACCTTGAACGCCCCGGACTTCGCGTGGAATTCCACCCAGTTGATCGTCGGCGCGCGCCCGACCAGGTTGAACTCGTTCTCGGCGAGATAGAACATGATCACGTCGCCGATCACGTAGCCGTCGTAGCTGCACGGCGCGAACTGCTTGGCCCTGTTCGGGGCGTAGCCCGCGAAGCTGTTGGTGCCGAGGTAGGTCAGCATCTTGAGGGCGTCCGGACCCGTGACGAGCAGCTCCGCCATGTGATGGGACTGGTCGAAGAGGACCGCCGAGTCGCGCCATGCGCGCTGTTCGTCGCGCCAGTTGGTGTACTCGGATGGAACCACGGGGTACACGTAGGCTCCAATCTTCGAGTTCCGCAGCAAATCAACCGGGCTTTTGGCGGCCTGTAATACCTGCTCCAAGCTTTTCTGACTCATGACCTCTCGTAACTCCTGTGTATGCCGTTGTATGGCGGGCCTCCGCCCAGGCAAGCCTTAGATTATTACCGGCCGGAGGGGCAGACTACAAACGTCTCAGCGACGTCCGGGCACGCCCGCCGCCGCAAGGGCCGGAACGCCGGACGTTCGAGGCACGTGGCGCCGCACCATGGCCAGGGAGAGCAGCACGACGCCCATCAGCACTGCGATCGACGTGAAATACCCGGGTGGGCCGCCTCCGCGGAGCGAGTACTCCCCGACATAGGCCGCAAGCACATTCCCGACGCGGCCCACGGCCACTGCCGTCCCGACGCCCGTGCTCCGGATGTTCGTGGGAAACACGTGCGCGGCCAGCGCGTACATCGTCGTCTGCACGCCATTGAGAAGGGCGCCGCTCAGCAGGATCATCGTCATCAGGAACAGCGTGTCCTGCGGATCGAGCGTTGTCCCCGTCAACACCACCGCGCAGACGATCGCCCCGGCAGACATCCCCAACATGGCCACGCGCGAACCCAGACGCTGGATGACGAGCGCGCCGAGGATCGCGCCTGCGACGCCGCCGTAGTTCGATATCGCGAGCGCGCGGTTCGCCGCTGGCTGCGCGAACCCGACCTCGTCGGCGGTGAGCATCGCGGGCAGCAGCAGGATGACGACATAGTTGACCATCAGGCAGAAGAAGAAGGAAGCGCAGAGCGCCAGCGTGTCCCTAGCGAGTCCCGGCGCGAACAGGCTGCCGATCGATGCGGTTGTGACCGGAGCACCGGAGGCCGCGGCTTCCGTGTACTCGACGTCGTCCGGGATGTCGTGCCCGATGCGACGCATCGTCCTGGTGAGCTCGGCCCACCGGTTGCGACGCCGCGCCATGTAGCGGGGCGACTCCGGGAGGACTTTCCACAGAACGAGCGCGAGGACGATCGGGATGATGCCGCCGAAGATGAAGAGCGTCCGCCAGCCGTAGCCCGGAATCACGCGGGCGGCGAGCTCGCCGGCAAGGGCGCCGCCGAGCGGAATGCAGACGATGGTGAGCGTCACCGCGAAAGGACGCCGCCTGGCTGGCACGTACTCGGACGCAAGCGTCGCCGCATTGGGCATGGCGCCACCCAGGCCCACGCCGGCCAGGAACCGCAGGGCGCCGAGCATCGCGATCGTGTCAACGAAGGCAATCGCGAGCGTCACGACGGCGAACGTGAGGACGCTGGCCAGCAGCGCCGAACGCCGACCGATGCGATCGCCCAGGATCCCGCCGAGCAGACCGCCGATCATCATGCCAAAGGGACCGAGCGCCAGCGCATTGATGAAGTCGGCGCGGGGCCGCCCCCACTCTTTAATCAGCGCTGGAACGGCGTTCGGGAGAAGCTGATTGTCAACGCCGTCGAGAATGATCGTGAGGGCCGTGCCGAAGATGAGCAGCTTCTGGTAGCCGGTCCAGCGGCCCTCGTCGATCACCGCGCCGACGTCAACGGTCTTCATGGGTGCGGAAGTATACCAGCGCCCGCCTTCGCCGACGCGGTGCGGCGAGGCCTCTCGAACCGCATATGATCCGTGTTGACGTGACGAGTTCGCCGCAGCTCCTCCTCTCGATCTTCGTGTCCGATCTCCTGCCGGTGTTCGTCATCGCCGGCATCGGCTTTCTGCTGGCTCGATTCGCGGGGGTCCAGGTGCACACGATCTCGCGCCTGACGTTCCACGCGCTCGCCCCCGCGCTCGTGTTCGACATCCTCGTCACCTCGACCCTCGAGAGCGGACAGTTCGGCCGGATGGCGCTCTTCTACGCGGCCGTGGCCTCGTCGGCCGCGCTCATGGCGGCCGTCGCGGCCATCCCGCTGCGCCTCGATCGCCGCGCCCTCAGCGCCCTGCTGCTGGTGGTGATCTGCTCGAACAGCGGCAACTACGGGCTCCCGGTGACGATGCTCGCGTTCGGCCGCGAGGCGCTCGCGTACGCCAGCGTGTATTTCGTGACGAGCGCGACGTTCACCTATACGGGGGGAATCCTTCTGGCCGCGAGCGGCCGGCGAGCTGTGCGCGACGCGATCGCCGGTCTCGTCAGGATTCCGGCCGTCTATGGAGCGGCGGCCGCGGCGGCGGTGATCGGCCTGGGGCTCCCCATGCCGTCGGCCGTCCAGACGCCGATCACGCTGCTCGGCAATGCGGCGGTGCCGATGATGATTCTCGTGCTGGGCATGCAGCTGGAGCGGGCGGCGATGCCAAAGCGGCCGGCGGTTGTCGCCGCGGCCGTGCTCATCTCTCTTGTCCTCACGCCCCTCGCGGCGCTCGGAATCGGCCGACTCGTCGGCCTGCAAGGCGCGGCATTCCAGGCTGGAGTGCTGCAGGCATCGATGCCGACGGCCGTGATCACGACGATCCTCGCCCTCGAGTTCGACGCGCTGCCCGACTTCGTGACCAGCGTCGTCTTCGTCTCGACGCTGCTCAGCCCCTTCACCGTCACACTGATGATCGCGTATCTGAAGGGCCTGTAGACGCGTCGCCCCAAGCGCC
>DASTDQ010000393.1:0-3229 GCA_035710305.1 Vicinamibacterales bacterium
ATCGCCACCTGCATGAAGACCTCGCGAATCTCCTCGCGCGTGACGCCGTTCCGCAACGCGCCGGCAATGTGCAGCCGCAGTTCGTGCGGGCGATTCAGGCAGCTGATCATCGCCAGGTTGAGCAGGCTCCGCGTGCGCCGATCGAGCCCTTCTCTTCCCCACACGGCGCCCCAGCAGTACTCCGTCACCAGTTCCTGCATCGGCATGCTGAAGCTGTCGGCTGCCTTGAACGCCGCGTCCACGAACTCCTTGCCAAGCACCGCACTGCGAATCTCACGCCCCTTGTCGAACGTCGCCTTGTCCATGTCTTCTCCCCGGATGTGTCCGCGGGGGCTGAAGCCCCCGCTCTACGTCGTACTTCCACTTACTTGCCAACGTCGAACTTTGAACTTCTTACTTATTTGATCTCCACACCGGCCCACTCCTCCACCACCTTCGCGATCGAGGTGAAGTCGGAGTCGGGCCCGAACTTCGCGTTCGTGATGGCCAGCATCTGTCGCACCGCCGCGCCGGCGATCATCGGCACGCCGAGAGCCTCGGCCTCGTCCAGGCACAGGCGCACGTCCTTGTACGAAAGCCCGGTCGCGAAGCCGAAGTCGAACGTCCGCGTCAGGATGGCGCGCGGGAACTTGTCCTGAGTGGCACTGTTCCGCCCGCTGCCCGCGTTGATGATGTCGATGAGCGTTCTGGCGTCGAGGCCGGCCTTGACGCCCATCACCACGGCCTCCGACGACAGGACGATGGCCGCGGCCGCGAGCAGGTTGTTCGCCAGCTTCGCAATCTGGGCGAGCCCCGGCTTTTCGCCGACGTAGAACGTCTTGCCGAAGGTTTTCAGCACGGGATCCACGATCGGAAACGCGTCCTTGCGACAGGAGACCATCACCGCCAGCGTGCCCTTCATCGCTCCGGCGACGCCGCCGCTCACCGGCGAATCCACCCAGGCCACGCCCCGCTCCGCCGCAACCTTCGCGATCACGCCGGCAACGGTCGGCCCCGTCGTCGACAGATCGACCAGCGTCCTGACGCGCGTCCCCTTGAGGATTCCCCGCTCGCCCAGGCAGACCGCCTGCACGATGGGCGGGGTCGGCAGGCTCATGAACACGATGTCGGCGGCGGAGGCCACTTCGTCCGCCGAGGCGGCGCTCTTCGCACCGCGGGCTGACAGCGGCGCGACCACGGCGGGGTTCGTGTCGAACACGCACAGCTCGTGTCCCGCATCGAGCAGACGCCCCGCCATCGGCCCGCCCATCCGACCCACGCCCACAAAACCCAGCACTGGTGCCATCTGTCCTCGTTACCTCTGTATGAAAGGATTGGGAACATCCTTGACCGTCGAGATCCAGACGCTCTTCACCTGCAGGTACTCCTTGATCATTTCCTGCCCGCTCTCGCGTCCGATCCCCGAGCGCTTGTATCCGCCAAACGGCGACAGGTAGCTCACCGCCCTGTAGGTGTTGATCCAGACCGTCCCGGCCTGCAGCCTGTCGGCCATCTTCAGCGCGCGGCGCATGCTCTCGGTCCACACGCCGGCCGCAAGACCATACACCACGTCGTTGCCGATCGCGATCGCCTCGTCCTCGTCCGTGAACGGAATCACGGCGAGCACCGGACCGAAGACTTCCTCCTGCGCGATCCGCATGCGGTTGGTCACGCCCTCGAAGATCGTCGGCTCGACGAACCAGCCGCTTCCGCATTCGGGGCGCTCGGCGCGCGCTCCGCCCAGCACGGGCCTGGCGCCTTCGCTCTTCGCGATGTCGATGTAGCGGAGGATCTTCTCGAGCTGCGGCCTGTTGGTGACGGGGCCGATCTGCGTGTGCGGATCCATCGGGTTGCCCATTTTCGCGGTCCGGGCAAACGCGACGAGCTTCTCGAGGAACGCGTCGTGAATGCTCTCCTGTACGAGCAGGCGCGAGCCCGCGATGCACGTCTGGCCCGTGGCCGCGAAGATGCCCGAGATGACGCCCTTCACGGCGTTCTCGATGTTGGCGTCGTCGAAGACGATGTTCGGCGACTTGCCGCCGAGCTCCATCGTCACGCGCTTCAGGCCCCGCGCAGCCGCCTCGTAGATCCGCTGCCCCGTCGCATCGGATCCCGTGAAGGCGACCTTCGCCACGAGGGGATGCTCCACGAGGGGCGCGCCGACGTCCTGGCCGAACCCGGTGACCACGTTGACGACGCCGGGAGGAAAGCCGGCGTCCTCGACCAGCTTCATGAGCTCCAGCGTCGATGCCGACGTGAACTCCGACGGCTTGATGACGACCGTGTTGCCGGCCGCGAGTGCCGGCGCCAGCTTCCACGCCGTCAGCAGAAGCGGCGAGTTCCAGGGCACGATCGCGGCGACGACGCCGAGCGGCTCGTAGCGCGTGTAGTTGAACGTGTCGGGCTTGTCGGTGGGCAGGACGGCGCCCTCGATCTTGTCCGCGAGGCCGGCGTAGTAGTGGTACCACTGCGCCATGTACGCCGTCTGCATGCTCATCTCGGCGTACAGCTTGCCGTTGTCGCGGACTTCGATCTCGGCGAGCGCCTTCGATCGCTCGGTGACGAGGTCACCCAGCCGGCGAAGGAGCGCGCCCCGGCGCGAGGCGGTCAGCCTCGGCCAGTCGCCGGACGTGAAGGCCCTGTGCGCCGCGCGAACCGCGCGATCGACGTCTGCAGCGGCGCCGCGCGGAATGAGCGCCCATGGACCGCCCAGAAACGGGTCGTCGCTTTCGAAACTGTCGCCGGAGGCTGCATCGACGAACTGGCCGTCGATGTACATCTGGTACCTGGCGAGCGCGGCGGTGACGGGCACCTGGCGATCTTATTTGCGATCGTCCTCGTGTGTGAAGGTGAAGTCCTTGAACTGCGTTCCGCCTTCTTTCGTCTTGTAGACGGCATTGTTCGGGTTCTCGAGGCAGTCCCAGTAGCGGATCCGCACCAGCTTGTCGTCGTTGCTGATCCTCGAGTAGCGCTGCCGGACGTACCACGGCTCGAGGAGCACGGGGGGATCGTATACCCACACGTCGACCTCGATCGTGCGGTCGTCCACCTTCTGCCAGATCTCGACGGTCTCCACGCGATCGCTGTACTCCGGGTTCCCACGCTGATAGATGCCGGCCCGCAGCTGGTTCGTGTGAATCGTGAGGGTCTGGTTGTTCCAGAAGCCGATCGAGTCGCCGTAGTAGAGCGGGTACCGATCCTCCTCCGGAATGTGGTCCCGCCCGTCGGTGTAGATGCGCCGGACGTTGTT
>DASTDQ010000394.1:0-3702 GCA_035710305.1 Vicinamibacterales bacterium
GGCCACACCGCGCCTGTCCTCTGCTATATGCCGAAGCTCGTTCAGCTCCTTGGGTGCGACCCTCGGCCGGTTCCCGACACGATTGCGGGGCAGCTGGTCTATTACCGGACTAGAGCGTTTTTCATAGCGCCGTAGAAACTCGATAGCCGCAGTGCTGGACGAAGTTCAGGCATTCCCGTGGTGTGAAGAGCTCTAACGCGATCGCGACGAGCTCGACGACTTGGTCGAAGGTACGCGGTCGTGCGGCGCGAAGAAACGCTTTCAGCTTGGCGAATGCCTGCTCGATCGGATTGAAATCCGGACTGTACGGGGGCAAGAACCGGAGGCGCGCGCCGACCCGTTCGATCGCGGCCTGCACCTCCGGCTGTTTGTGCATTACCAAGTTGTCGAGGACGACGACGTCGCCGGGGCGAAGGGTCGGAGCGAGCACTTGCTCGACGTAGGCGAGAAACGTGGGATTGTCGATCGGGCCCTCGAAGACTGCGGGCGCGGTCAGGCCGTCGATGCGGAGTCCCGCGATGACGGTGTGTGTGTGCCAGTGCCCGTACGGCGTGTAATCGCGCAGGCGCACGCCACGGGGACTCCGACCGTAGCGACGCAGCAGATCCGTCGTAACGCCCGATTCATCGATGAAGACGTAGGCGCGCGCGTCGTGCAGGGGCTGCGTGTCTTGCCACCGGTGGCGATCGGCGGCGACGTCAGGACGTCGCTGCTCGTCGGCGTGTACCGTTTTTTTTAACCGTCAGGTCGAGACGATCAATCGTTCGCCAGAGCGTGCTCAGCGCCGCGTGCGTGGGTAAGGCCTGCTGCAGCTCGGCGAGCGTGGCATCCGGTCGCGCGGTAATCAACGCGACCAGCCGCACCTCCTCGTCGCTCGACAAGGCGCGGCCGCGAAACTTCGTTTGCGGGCGCGGCGCAATGGACCCGGTGTCCCGCCGGCGCTGCACCAGCCGATAGACCCACGCCACGCTCACGTCAAACGTCGCGGCGACCGCGTCGGCCTTCATGCCGCGATCCCACGCCCGCAATACCCGCTTCCGCAGATCCAGTGAGTAGGCCGCCATCGGCACCTCCGCCGGGAGAAGTACCATAGGCGGCTTCTACGTACAAGTACAAAACGCTCTAATCGTACGCTGACCAGTCTAAATCCGCGATTCCCACGAGGCTCGCAGCATGATGTGGAATCGACCCCGGTGTGGTTCCAACCCGAGCTATCCCACCGATCACCTGAGTTGAGCTGCTCGGTAGCCCGCATGGGTGAACCATTGGTGGCAGTGGCGGGGCGTGATGCGATAGCGCGCGCGGCGGGCGACCCGACGCAAGTTGTCGGGGCTCCGTGGCGCGTACTTGCGGACCTGTTGCTTTTGGAGTGCCCAGCCGGCCTCAATCGGATTGAGGTCGGGCGAGTAGGGCGGGAGATAGAGGACACGGATGCCGTGGAGGCGACACACCGGCGCGATGCGCGCATCATGATGGGCGCGCAGATTGTCCATCACCAGCACGTCGCCGGGCCGCAGCTTTGGCAACAGGCACCGCATAAGCCAAGCCACGAAGCGGTCCGCATTGGCCGTCGCAAACATGGTACGCAACACCACCCAGCCCGTGTGGCGGATCGCGCCGAGAAGCGTGAGCGTCTTGCCCCAATTCATCGGCACAGGGGCGATGAATTCGGTCCCCCGTTTCACCCATGTGTGACTGCGGCTCATCGCCACGTGCACGCCGGATTCGTCCAGAAAGACGAGACGGTCGATCGGGATCGCCCGGATGCGTTTCAGGAACCGGCGCCGCTTGGCCTGGACTGCGGGCCGCGCCACCTCCGACGGCCGACAGCGTTTTTTTTGACGACGTAATCATGCCGATGCAGCGCGCGCTTCATCGAGGACACGTGCACGCGCGCCCGTCCGCGCCGCGGGCGGTTGTACGCCGCCGTCAACTCGTCCGCCGTGGGATCGCCCAAGGCGACCAGCAACGCCTCGAGCGCCGCGCCGGTGATGACCGAGGCCGTCCCCCCGGCCTTCGCACGTGGCCGCACGTGCCCTTCGCGGCGCTGCTGCGCGACCCACCGCTTCACTGTCGCCGTGCCCAACTGAAACTGCAGGGCGACGGTGTCATAGCTGCCTTCGCCCGTCTCGTACGCCAAGACCACCCGCGTCCGGAGTGCGTCCGGATATGCTTCGGCCATGCGCGTAGCAGATCACAGGCCGATCGCGAGCGCAAGAAAGTTAGATCAACTCAGGTGAACTCTGGGATTAGATCGAACCTACATCAACAAGTTCACGTCGCCGCCCGAATTGCCGCCCTCAGCAGCGTCGACGTAGAACAGGTTCAACCTGTAATAAAGCAACGGGAGAAACGCACCCTCGGCGACCTTCGCGATAATCGGCTGCGGCGCCGTGCTAACGAGTCTCGGGCGCCTCGATGCGCTGTCGAGCCAATCCAGCCGGTGCTGATCCGTCAGCCGAAGTTCGTCAATGTCCTGCAAAATCATCGTCCCCACCTGCTCCTCAACTGGCAACGTGATCGGTTCGGCCGCGCGGACGCGCACGACGGGAGTGGCGAACCGGGGACGAAGGCTGTCGACCAGGTACTGTGTGAATGCGGGAGGTCCAATAACCAGGGTGTTCAGGCGGCTGCGCCCGATCAAATCCCAGGCGTTGTTTACACCGGCGACATCACCTGTTTCGGAGACTTCACGAATGTATTCTTTCGGTACTTCGTTTGTCATACGACGTATCTGATGTTTACGATTGAAAAAGTGGTCGATGAGTGCCGTACGCGACCGAGCAAGCGTCGTGCCCGAGCTGGGTGTCAGCTCTTGCGAGGACGATACCCCTGTGATGGGCGTGGGATCGTCGATGAGCTAGGCGCAATGACGTGCGCGTACCACGAACGCTGCGGTTCTCTGGACTAATCGACCCGATCGTGCCTATTGCGGTGTCACAATTGCAGGCAGCGACGACCATGCGAGTTCGGATCGTGAAGCCAACAGTGGGTGTACTCGACGGCGTGAGCCTTGGACACCTCATCCTCGGCATGACGTACGAAATTGAAGACTCGCTCGGCGCATACCTCGTGAGCACTCGATCCGCAGAGCAGGTCCCCGATGCTTATTCAAACGGTATCGCGAACGGGGACGACTCACTCATCGAGCACGCCACCGGTGGTGTGACGATCACAAACAAGAGCCAGCGCCTGGAACGGGCCGTTGCGTACGATCGGCCTTCGAAACGTCGTCATAAGCGCCGCTGATCAGCGGTGGTGTCAGCTGGAGGGCGTGCCGGATTCCGCGTGTCTCGCTCCCGCCGTCGCGGCTCGTGAGGAGAATTGGAGGTGGGCTTCTCTTCCGGGTAAAGCTTCGACCACGGCTCCTTGCAGTAACGGCAGTCGTTCGTATGCAGCTGCAACTCGTGCATTCCCCGAGTATGCCGCCAGCATTTCAGCCACCGGCGAAGCGACAGAATCCTGTCCTTCACCGCCGCGGACGCACTGACAAGGTCGGCAGGCATGGCCCTTTGGCGATTGCGCAAGCGGCGTACCGGACTCGCCCGGCGCCGGAAGCGAAATGTCCAGTCTTGTCTGTGATGCGAAGTCGGCGCCGGCGCCGACTTCAGTCGGCAAACCGCGGACCTCCAATCGACGCGCGCTTTGGCCGGAAATGAGCGTGAATTCGCAAGTAATATTCTCTGCAGATATGTGTCGGCG
>DASTDQ010000395.1:0-3725 GCA_035710305.1 Vicinamibacterales bacterium
TCGTTCGGCCCTGCTCCATGGCGATGCGCATCTCGGCGATCGAGGCTTCGCCCTCCGAAAACGGCGCGCCGCGCTGCTGCGCCGCCGGGGCGGGCACGGTGAAGGCCACGAGCGCGAGCCCGATGCCCGATGCGAGCAGGCGAATCATGACGAGGTCGATTCTATGCGACGAAACCTGAATCCTTGACCCCTGAACCCATGAACCAGCACCCTCGCACCCCCCCGTCTTCGCCGCTTCGCGGCTTCCGCCTTCGCGCACGGCGCTACGGCGGACAAGTCGGCGCGGCAAGCGCACCATCGCCCCCTCGCACCGCGCTGATTACAGGTGCGTCCTCCGGCATAGGAGAGGCGTTCGCCGAGGTGTTCGCCGCGCACGGCTTCGACCTCGTGATCGCCGCCCGCCGCGAGGATCGTCTCCGCGCGGTTGCCGCCAGCCTTGAGCGCCAGCACGGCCGCAGAGTTCACGTGATCGTGTGCGACCTGTCGGACCGCGCCGCGGCCGCGAGGCTCTGCGATGAGATCACAACGCGCGGCCTCACTATCGACGCGCTCGTCAACAACGCCGGCTACGGCGTGCCGGGGATCTACGTCGCCTCGCCGTGGACGCGGCACGAGGCGATGCTGCAGGTCATGGTGATGGGGCTCGCGGAGCTGACCCATCGACTGCTGCCCGGGATGATCGAGCGCGGCTACGGCCGGATCGTGAACGTGGCGTCGCTGGCGGGCCTGGTCCCGGCGCCCGCCGGCCACACGCTCTATGCCGCGACGAAGGCCTTCGCGATCAAGTTCACCGAGGCGCTCGCGCACGAAGGGCGACGGCACGGCGTGCACGCCACCGCCGTCTGCCCGGGCTTCACCTTGAGCGAGTTCCATGACGTGACCGGCACCCGCGACCAGGTCAGCAAGCTTCCCCGGTGGCTCTGGATGGACGCCGCGACGGTGGCGCGGCAGGGTTTCGAGGCCGTGATGGAGGGAACGCCGATCTACGTCAACGGCCGGGTCAATCGCACGATGGCGCTGCTCGTGCGATACCTGCCGCAGGCGGTCATCGTGTGGGCGGGCCGCCGTCTCGCGAGGTCGTATCGGAAGACCTGAACATTGTTGATTTGCCGATCTTTGATTGGTGATTCCTTGTTGATTGCAGATTGTTGATTGGTGATTTATTGACGATTCGCGGATCGCGCGCGGATAGCTGAATCGCGCAATAGATCGACAATCACCAGCCAACAATCAACAACGAATCAATAATCAACAATCTCGAATCAACAATGTCTACCCGTCCAAATACTGCCGCGTGAGCCGTTCGACGAGCGCGCCGAGCGATTCGCCGTCCAGTTGAAACGTCGACGCGTCCTGATTCCAGGCGAGCTTGTAACTGCGCGACATGGCCGACACCCAGATCTGCCGGACGGGCGCGTTCGGGCTGACGACGAACTTCGCGGGCGAGGGATCTTCGAAGACGACCTGCAGCACGCCGTTCTGCAGCTCCACTTCGAAGCCTTCCCGGTCGGCCATCGGCAGCAGCGCGCGCTGCACGCCTTCGAGCGCGCGATCCGCCTGCAGACGGAACTCCTGTTCCGAGAGCGCCATGTGAACTGTGAACTGCCTATCGCTCCCCGAGTCTGTCCTGAGTTGCGATGTAGGTCCTGCGCGTGCGGGCGGTCATGCCCGGCTGTTTCATCTTCACTTCGATCCTGTGCTCCTTGCCGTCGAGCACGGGCGCCACGAAGCCGATCGTGTACAGGCTGTGGAGCTCCTGCGCCACGCGTGTAAAGGTCGGCGCCAGCTCGTCCGCCTTCTTGAGCTCGAAGTACCCGCCGCCCGTTTCTTCGGCCAGTTTCCTCAAGCCGCGATCGGGCCGCGTCGATCGCCGGCTGATGCCGTCGAAGTATTCAGACGACAGCCCGATGGCGTAGATCATGATGTCGCGGTCGCGCGCGCTGTCGGCCACGTCGCCGGCGCCGAGCCGGCTGGCCGTGTCGTCGCCATCGGTAAAGACGAGCACCACCTTGCGCCCCTGGACCTCCTTGAGCTCGTCGATGCTGGCATACACGGCGTCGTAGAGCCGCGTGGGGTTGCCGAACTGCAGATCGTCGAGCGCTCCGATCAGGTCGTCCCGGTCGCTGGTAAAGGTGCCGCTGAACTGAATCTTGTCGCTGAAGGCGCCCACCTGGCCCTTGTCTGCGGGCAGCAGGCGGAGGATGAACTGCTCGGTGGCGGCTTTGAGGCGCGCGAGGTTTCCCGTCATGCTCGCGCTGAAGTCGAGCATCGTCACCACGGTGAACGGCTCGGCGCTGTTCTGGAAGATCGTGATCGGCTGCGGCTTGCCGTTGTCGAGCACGGTGAACTGATCCTGCTCGAGGTCGGGCGAGATGCGCCCTTCCCGGTCGAGCACGATCGTGGGCAACGACACCGTGACGCCGCTGCCGGCCTTGAACGTGGGCTGTTGGGCCGTAAGAGCCGTTGCAGCCAGCGCCGCGAGAGCCGCCGTGATAAGGGGTCGCATTCACTCAGCTTAGCAACCGGACTGCGGCGAGTAAACCCCGGCGGCGGGACCCTGCCCGTCGTATGATTCCCACATGACCAGAGTGCTGTGTATCGCGACAGCCGTTTCGCTGATTGCCTGCTCGACGGCCCCTGCGCAGCAGGCGAGCCCCGGCGACGGGGATGTGGTTGCTCGCGTCGGCGATGTCGTCGTCACGGCCAAGGAGATCGACGACCACTGGCGGTCGGAGGATCCGTCTGGCCACGCCGAGGCTGCACAGAAACTCTACGACGGACGACGGGGGGCGCTCGACGCGATCGTCGCGCAGATCCTGATCGGGCAGGCCGCCAAGGCCAAAGGCATGGATCCGAAGGCCTTCGAGCAAGCCGAACTGAAGGCGCGGACCAAGGCGGTCGGCGAGTCCGAGGTGGTGAGCTTCTACCAGTCCAACCTCAACCAGATGCAGGGGCGGTCGCTCGAGACGATGGCGCCGGCCATCCGGCAGTATCTGCAGGAACAGCGGAGCAGCGAGGCCCGTTCATCGCTCGTCGCGGACCTGCGGAAGGCGGGGCCCGCCGTGCGCGTCATGATCGAGCCGCCGCGGCATCAGGTTGATCTGTCGGCGGAGGACCCGTCGGTCGGAAGCGCGTCGGCGCCGGTCACGCTCGTCGAGTTCTCGGATTTCCAGTGCCCCTTCTGCCAGCGTCTCGCCCCGACGATCAAGCAGGTTCAAAAGACCTACGGCGACAAGGTCCGTATCGTGTGGAAGGACTTTCCCCTGACGCAGATTCATCCGCAGGCATTCAAGGCGGGTGAGGCGGCGCACTGCGCCGGCGATCAGGGGAAGTTCTGGGAGTTCCACGATCGCCTGTTCGCCAATCAGGACGCGCTTCAGCCGAGCGACCTGAAGCAGCACGCCTCCGAGCTCGGCTTGAACGCGGCGACGTTCGCGTCGTGCCTCGATTCCTCCAAGCACGGGGAGCGCGTCCGCAACGGCGTGGCGCTGGGATCGCGGCTCGGCGTGAACTCGACACCCACCACTTACATCAACGGGCGCCTGGTTGCGGGCGCGCAGCCCTACGAGATGTTCGTGGCGGTCATCGACGAGGAGCTCGCGCGAGCGAAGAAGTAGCGACGATCAACGCAGCAACGACGTCCAGTTGGTGACGACGGTGATGGGCGTCTGCGCGGGCTGCTCGCTGTCGATGACGTTGATCAGGAAGCGGCGGCCGTCGGGCGA
>DASTDQ010000396.1:0-2465 GCA_035710305.1 Vicinamibacterales bacterium
ATCGACGAGGAGCTCGCGCGAGCGAAGAAGTAGCGACGATCAACGCAGCAACGACGTCCAGTTGGTGACGACGGTGATGGGCGTCTGCGCGGGCTGCTCGCTGTCGATGACGTTGATCAGGAAGCGGCGGCCGTCGGGCGAGACGTCGTACACCGAGCCGACGCCATAGCCAAGATAGTTGTCCGTGCGGAATCGCGCCTCGAACAGCATTCGTACGGGGCCGACGCTCAGCGCAGCGCCGCGGCCATCCACGGCGACGGCCATCAACTTCGTACCCTCGAGAAAGAACAGCTCTCGCCCGTCGGGGCTCCAGTGCGCCTGCTCGCCTCCCCCCGTCGAGATCTGCCATTTGCCGCCAGGTCCGGGGAAGGGGACGACGGTGATTTCGTTGCGGCTGGACTCGTCCGAGGTGTAGGCCACCCAGCGGTCGTCAGGTGAGAACGTGGGGTCGGTCTCGTTGAACGACGTTCGCACGAACGGCTGCGGCTCGTCGTCGCCCGATCGCCGCACGACCCAGATGTCGTTCCCGGTCTGGGCCCGCGTTCTGCCTGTGACGTACATCAGCAACCGGCCGTCATTCGACCAGCCGTAGACGTACCTGTTGTTGCCGATGTTCTTGCCCAGCAACTCCTCGGTGCCGGCGCCGTCGGTTGCCTTCCTGAACAAGTCGAGCAATCCAGTCTGGTTCGAGCTGTACGCGAGGGCCCGGCCGTCAGGTGACCACGCGGAGGTCCAGTCGTCTCCGGCGCTGAACGTGAAGCGCGTCCGCACGCGCCTGGCCAAGTCATGGATCCAGATATCACGCGACCCCTTCGACGCGTCGTAGACGCTGATCGCGACGGCTCGTCCGTCGGGGGAGAGCTGCAGCGAGGTCTGATCGGACGGCTCACCGACGGTCTCGATTTGCCGCCCCATGCGATCGACCCACACGAGCTGCGTGGGTGCGCCCGTCGTCACGCGCCGGAATGTCAGGACACCAGTCGTGGATGCGGAGAAGTCGCCGATTGCGGCGGCGGGGGCGGTCGCCACATCACGCGCCGCCACCACGGGCTCGCCCGTCACCGTCAGGTGTGTGACATCGAACGGTTGCGCCAGAAGGGTGCCCTGCCGGACGAAGAGCAGATAGCCGCTTGCGTAGCTCGCCTGCGTGTCCGACATGGTGACGGGTGTCTTGAGTCGGCCATCGAGCGATCCGACGAAGATGGAGTGTGCGGCGGACGCCGAGGCCGCGGCGTACAGGAAGCGCTGGCCGTCCGGCAGGAACCACGGTTGTCTGTGCGACGTTTCCTTGCTCGACTCGTCCAACACTGTTACAGGTGTGGGCGTTCCCCCGCTCGCGGACACACGCATCAGTGCACCGGCGCCGGGCGCAAACACGATGACGCCGTCGCCGTTCCACGTGCCGCCGAGAAATCCCGACGCGTCGCAGACCACCTGCGGCGGGCCACCCGACACGGCGATCCGCTGCAGCTTGCCGCCGGCGAGAAAACCAACAGAGCGGCTGTCGGGCGACCAGAACGCGCCGATCGCCCCGTCGGTTCCTTTCAGTTCGTGCGCCTCGTCTGCGTCGAATTCCCGAACGGCCAGCCGTGTGGCGCCGCCGCTGCGCGGACCAGCCGGAAAGACCACGCGCCGGCCGTCCGGCGAGACCACGCCGCCGCTGGTGACGGCGCCGGTAGCCAGCGTCATGCCGGCAGGTGGTGAGACTGAGAAACGAATGCTCCCGGGCTCGGCGGGTGGCGTCTCGGTGAAGTGAATGAAGGCGAGCACGGCGGCCGCCGCCGCCACAAGGGTGAGCGCCGCACTCCACGCATACCGCTCGCGTGGGCGAGAGATCGGCGCTGTCGTTTCCGGACCCGTCGAGTGTGTTCCCCGCGACCCCTCCAGGAGGAACAGCACGACCGACATATCCGCGAAGCGCTGCCGTGCATCCTTGGCGAGGCATCGTTCGAGCAGCATGCGCACGTCAGGCCGCGCGATAGAGGGCAGCGAGCGCCAATCCGGATCACGCGCCAGCACCGACGCCAGCGTGTCCGAGACGTCGTCGCCGCCGAAGGGACGTCGCCCGGTCAGCATCTCGTAGAGCACGCAGCCGAACGCCCAGATGTCGCTGCGCTTGTCGGCCGCGCGCCCCTTGGCTTGCTCGGGCGACATGTAGGCCGCCGTTCCGAGAATCATGCCGGCGCCGGTCATCATGGCCGGCGAGGTGAGCGTAGGCGACGCCGTGAGGTCCGGCCCTGAGGCCCGGGGCCTCGGCCCTGAGGCCTCCGTCAGTTTGGCCAGCCCGAAGTCGAGAACCTTGACGTTGCCCTCGGAGGTGAGAGCGATGTTCGACGGCTTCAGATCGCGATGAACGATTCCCTTGTCGTGAGCGGCCTGGAGCGCCTCGGCGATCTGCCGCGCGAGCGACAGCGCCTCGTCGAGCGGCACCGGTCCCTGCAGGATGCGGTCGGCAAGCGTGGGGC
>DASTDQ010000397.1:0-8940 GCA_035710305.1 Vicinamibacterales bacterium
AGCGACGTTCTCCGTACCCGCCCGCCGTCCGCGCTCCTGCTTCCCCCCGGTGAGCACCGTCTGAAGCCGGACACCGCGCCGCGACCACAGCGCGCCCACGCCCTTCGGTCCGTAGAACTTGTGGGCCGAGATCGCGAGCAGGTCGACGCCGAGCGCCTTCACGTCAACCGGGATCTTGCCGGCCGACTGCACCGCGTCGGTGTGAAAGACCGCACCTCGCTCCCTGGCCACCGCGGCCAGCTCGGCGACCGGCTGAATCGTGCCGATCTCGTTGTTGGCGTGCATGATCGAGACGACCGACGTGTCCTGGGCGAGTGCCGCACGCAGGGCGTCCGGCGACACGATGCCGCTGTGGTCAACCGGCAGAAGCGTCGTCCTCCATCCCCGCCGGGACAGCGCCTTCACGGTGTTGAGCACGGCCTCGTGCTCGATCCCGGTGGCGACGATGTGTCTGCGGCCAGAGGCCTCGAGGGCTTCGGCCACTCCGCGGAGCGCGATGTTGTCGCTTTCGGTGCCGCTGCCGGTGAAGACGATCTCGGAGGGATCCGCCCCGATAAGGGCGGCAACCTCCGACCGGGCCTCGTCGAGTGCCGCCTTGGCGCGCTGGCCGAAGTGATGGAGGCTCGACGGGTTCCCGAACTCCCCCCTGAGCACGTCCGCCATGCGCTCGACGACGGCGGGGGAGGGGGGAGTGGTGGCGTTATGGTCGAGATAGATTCGCTGCATCCCAGGCTGCCGGCTGCCAGTTACCGGCTACCACTCTAGCATCTGGCGTAACTCTCGGCAGTAAAGCGACTAGACAGAAATTTCGAGTGACCGATATACTCACTAGGCTCCTGCCCCAAGGAAGCCCGCGTTGCGACGACACCGCTGCGTCCAGCGCTGGTGCCGAGCGCCAAATAAGGCGGCCAGGCTCGGAATTTGCCCATCGAGGCGGAGGACACGACATGTGGAAGCGTGATGAAGCCGTGAAACCGACGAGCGGACAGCCGGCAGCGCCGGCGCCGATCGCCTCCACTCAGCCGGCCAGCGCGCCGGTGGCCGCGCAGCCGGACGTCCGGCGGATCGAGAGGGATATGGTGAACATCGGGAAATCGGTTGTCATCAAGGGCGAGCTGAACGGGAGCGAGGACCTGACGGTCGAGGGGCACGTCGAGGGGCGGATCGAGTTGAAGGATCACGTGCTCACCATCGGTCCCAACGGCAAGATCAAGGCGCAGGTGTTCGCGAAGGCTGTCATCGTGCTCGGCGAAGTCAACGGGAACGTGACGGCGTCCGAAAAGGTTGACATACGGGACGGCGGGTCGGTCGACGGCGACATCATCGCGCCGCGCGTGGCCATCGCCGAGGGCGCCCACTTCCGTGGCAGCGTCGACATGCAGCGCAAGGGCGCCGCGCAGCCCGCAGCGCAGCCGCAGAAGGCCGTGTCGACGCCGCCTGAGAAGGCATCGACGCCTCCTGAGAAGGCACAGGCTCAGCCCCAAGCGGCCGCGCACTGACGCGGTTGCGGAGACGTGGCCGCCGATCGGTGAAGGCCGATCGCGGACCACGGCTCACCGAACTCGGTGGCGCTCTCAGATCTGTTCTCTCGACGCCGCAGGGAACACGCGGATTCGGACACCGGTCCGTCCGACTCGCCCGTGTACCCGACCAAGGTGCTGGCCCGCTTCATCGCGGGCCTCAGCACGAAGCCGCAGCCCGTCCTGCTCGATCTCGGGCCAGCCGTCGGCGCCAACGTCAATTTCTTCGGCGAAGAACTCGGTTGCAAGATCATTTTCGCGGAGCTGTCGAAGGACATCGACCGGCACGTGCGCGAGGGCGCGCTCGATCAGTTGCCGTCGTTTCTCGCGAAGCGGTTTCCCCAGGACTCCAGCAGCATCGACGGCATCCTCTGCTGGGACCTGTTCGACTATCTCGACAAGAAATCGGCCAAGCCGCTGGCGGAGCAGCTCACCAGGATCCTGCGGCCGGAGGGTGTGTTGCTGGTCTTTTTCAGCACGGCGGAACCGCGGCCAGGCACGCGCCCGGAGTACACGAAACACGTGGTGATCAACCGGACGCACCTGCAACATCGACCCTATGCGGCCGCCCGCTCCAGGCAGCGGCCGCTCCCCAATCGCGACATCCAACGACTCTTCGAACCGTTGCGCGTCGTCGAGTCGTTCCTGCTCCAGACCAATCTCCGCGAGGTCCTCTTTCGAAAAACGTCCGAGACGTCCAGCCCGCCTACGGCGATCACGCGACCAGCCTGATGCTCAACTTCGACTTGTCAGATGAGCAACGCCTGCTCGAGCAGTCGGTTCGGGAATGGGCCGGCCGCGAGGTCGCACCGCGCATACGTGAGCTCGATCGAAGCCACCGGTTCGACCGCGGGCTTCTTCCGCAGATGGCGGAGCTCGGGCTGCTGGGGATTTCGGTCCCGGCCGAGTACGGCGGCGCGGGGATGGACTACATCTGCCTCGGCCTCGCCAGCGAGGAACTCGAGTACGTAGACACGTCTCTCCGGGTGATCCTGTCGGTCCACGTCGGGCTGAACTCTCTGACGCTGCTGTCGTGGGGCACGGAGGATCAGAAGCAGCGATACCTGGTTCCGCAGGCGCAGGGCAGGAAGATCGCCACCTACGGCCTGACGGAGCCCTCGGCCGGCAGCGACGCCCGCGGGATCCAGACCGTGGCGATCAAGCGATCGGATCGGTACGAGCTGACAGGCGAGAAAACCTGGATCTCGCTGGCGGACGTGGCCGACAACTTCCTGGTGTTCGCGTGGACGGACCTCGACAAGAAGAAGCAGCGCGACCCCTCCGGCATGAGCGCGTTCATCGTCGAGCGCGGCTTTGCGGGGTTTTCGAGCGGCACGCTGACGGAGAAGTGGGGGATTCTCGCCGGCAACACCGGCTACTTCAAGATGGACAACGTGGCGGTTCCAGAGGAAAACCTGGTGGGGCGCGAGGGCGAGGGCTTCAAGATCGCGATGTTCGCGCTCGATCAGGGACGCTACACCGTGGCGGCGGGCGCCACCGGATTGATTCGCGCGTGCCGTGATGCGAGCGTCGCCTACGCGACCGAGCGCAAGACGTTCGGCGTGGAGATCGGTTCACATCAGCTCGTGAAGGAGCTGATCGCCCAGATGGAATCGGATTACCAGGCGTCGAGGCTCCTGTGGCACCGTGCGGGCTGGCTCAAGAACCAGGGGCGCCGCAACACGCGGGAGACCGGCCTGGCGAAGTGGTTTTCGACGGTGGCCTCGGAGCGGGCGGCCGGCGATGCCGTCCAGATTCACGGGGCCAACGGCTATTCCGACGACTATCCCGTCGGCCGGTTCTATCGCAACTGCAAGGGCGCCGTCATCTACGAGGGCACGAGAGAGATCCACAAATTGATGCAGGCCGACTACCTGCTCGGGTATCGTACGGATAGACCGACACGCTGCGACCTTCCGGCGTGGGAGGCACGATGACCACCACGAGCTCGACTCACTCCGAAGTCGATCGTTCGGCGCTCTTCGATTCCGACCTCTCGCTCGACTTCCTCCGCGTCGTGGAGCAGGCGGCGATCGCGTGCGCGCACACGATGGGCCAGGGCGACCGCCACAAGTCCGACCAGGTCGCCGTCGAAGCCATGCGGCGCGAGATGGACTCGGTGCCGATCGACGGCACGATCGTCATCGGCGAGGGCGAACGCGACGAAGCGCCGATGCTGTACATCGGCGAGAAGGTCGGCATGGCTCGCGGCATCGCCGGGCCGTACCCGCAGGTGGACATCGCGGTCGATCCGCTCGAGGGCACGAACCTGTGCGCCACCGGCGCGGCCAACGCGCTGGCAGTGCTGGCGGCGTCCGAGGGCGGCGGGCTGCTGCACGCGCCCGACATTTACATGGAAAAGCTCGTCGTCGGGCCGAGCGCGCGCGACGTCGTGGACCTCGACGCGCCCGTCCGGTTCAACCTGCGCGCGATCGCCCAGGCGAACAGCCGCAAGGTCGAGGACCTCGTCGTCATCGTCCTCGATCGGCCGCGGCACACGAAGCTGATCGACGAGATTCGGGCGACCGGCGCGCGGATCCGATTGATCGGAGACGGCGACCTGTCGGCCGGCATCGCGGCGGCCGTCGTCGGCAGCGGCGTGCACGCGGTGATGGGCACCGGTGGGGCGCCCGAAGGCGTGTTGACGGCCGCGGCGATGAGATGCCTGGGCGGCGAAATCTATGCGCGGCTGGTCGTGAGCACGCCCGAGCACGAGCGGCGGTGCAAGGCCATGGGCATCCACGATGTCACCCGGACGTACCGATCCAAGGACCTGGCCTCCGGCACGAACATCGTGTTCGCGGCGACCGGCGTGACCGACGGCACGTTGATGAAGGGCGTACGGTTCTTCGGAGACGGCATCCGGACGACGTCGCTCGTCATGCAGACGCATCCTCACCGGATCCGCTTCATCGACAGCATCCACGTGCACGCCAAGGGGCCCACGGCCAAGATTAGATTCTAGGCGCGTCGTGGACACCTGGCGGCGCAATCAGGTCGCGGTGACCGCGGCGTCCTTCGTCGGCTTCACCGGCTTCACGCTGGTGATGCCGTTCCTGGCGAGCTACTTTCAACAGCTCGGCGTCACCGATCGCGGCGATGCCGCGCTGTGGACGGGCGCGACGCTCGGCGTCACTCCGGCGGTGGTGGCCATCTGCGCGCCGCTCTGGGGGCGGGTCGGCGATCGATTCGGCAACAAGCTGCTCCTGCAGCGATCCCTGATCAGTTGCGTCGTAGTCATGTGGCTGATGGCGTACGCCGCGCATCCCTGGCAGCTGTTCGGGCTTCGCGCCCTTCAGGGCCTGGCCGCGGGGTACGGTCCACTGACCATTTCGATGGCGGCGCTCTCGGCGCCCCGGGACGGGATGGCCCGCGCCATCGGCATGGTGCAGACGGCACAGCGCATCGGGCCGGCGGTCGGACCGCTGATCGGCGGCCTGCTCGCGGCGGCCGTCGGGTTGAGGCAGGCGTTCCTCGTGTCGGCGGCCGTCTATGCTTGCGCCTTCGTGATGGTGACCGTCCTGTACTCGGAGCCGCCGCGCGCGGCGCGCCGCCACGAGGAGGGGCAACGCGTCAGCTTCGGGACCGTCCTGGCGTTCGAGAGCTTTCTGCTGCTGATGCTCGTCATCTTCGGGTTGCAGCTGGTCGATCGCAGCTTCGGTCCTGTGCTGCTCCTTCACGCGCGCGATCTGGGGTACGGCCCCGGCGACGCGGCGGTTCTGGTCGGAGCGCTGTTTTCCGTGCTCGCCTTTGCCGGCGCGTTCGGGAATCAGCTCGCGGCGGCGCTGCTGAAACGGGGCACGACGCGTGCCGTCATCGCCGGATCGGTGCTCGTCGCCGCCGCGGCCTTGAGCGTGTTCGCGCTCGCCACGGCAGTCTGGCTGATGACCGGTGCGATCGCGCTGTTCGGCGCCGCAGTGGGCACGGCGATGACGGCGACCTTCACCGCGGCAGGATCGGTCGTGCCCCGGCACGCGCACGGCGTCGGGTTCGGTTTCCTGTCGAGCGCCTCTCTCACCGGGTCGGCGGTGAGTCCGGTGCTGAGCGGCCTGGTGGCCGACCAGAGCATCACGGTCGTGTTTCTGTCAGGCGCGGCGCTGCTGTTGCTGCTCGTCCTGCTCGTTCGACGTCTCATGGCCGAGCGACATCCGACAGTCGAGTCCCCGTCGGTGGACGAGTCGTAGCCTGGATCGGATCAGCTGTTCACACTTCTCACTTCTCGGTTCGTGTTCAGTTTCGGAGTTCGTGATCGGGGTTCATGCTCGATTCAGGTAACCTTTGGGATCAGTCGTCGATCTCGTGCTTGTGCTTGCGGCGCCGCCACGGGCGCTTGGTCTTGTCCTCGTGGATGCCGCCCGTCTGACGGGGCAGCGGGACCCGCGGCCTGGACGGTCGCCGCTTGGCCTTTGCCGAAGTGCGCTTCATGTGGAATTCTACCAGCTACAGGTATGTCGTCTCCGCGTGAACGGGCGGCGCTCGTAGGCCTTGTGACTGGCGCGGCTCGCCGGGCCGATGCCGATCAGTCGCTCGACGAGCTCGCGGGGCTGGCCGATGCCGCCGGCGCCGACGTGGCGTTGCGCGTGCTGCAGGAGCGGGCGAAGCCGGATCCCGCGACGTTCATCGGCTCGGGGAAGGTGACGTCACTGACCTTCGCGTGCGATGAAGCCGACGTCGACCTCGTCATCTTCGACAACGAGCTCACGCCGGCGCAGCTCGGCCAGCTGGAGAAGCGGCTGGCGCGCAAGGTCGTGGACCGCACGCAGCTGATCCTCGACATCTTCGCCCGCCGCGCGCGGACGCGCGAAGGCAAGTGGCAGGTGGAACTCGCGCAGCTGAAGTATCTGCTGCCGCGGCTGGCCGGAAGCGGGACGGCGCTCTCGCGTCTCGGCGGCGGTATCGGGACGCGCGGTCCAGGCGAAACGAAACTGGAAACCGATCGGCGTCGTATTCGGATGCGTATCCAAGCCATTCAACGGGACATCGACCAGATGCGGCAGCGCCGCTCGCAGCTGCGCGAACGCCGGCAGAAGCGGTCGGTCCCGACCGTCGCGCTCGTCGGCTACACCAACGCGGGCAAGACGACCCTGTTCAACCGGATGACGAACGAGAGCGCGGTGACCTCCGATGCCCTGTTCGTGACGCTCGATCCGCTCGTCCGCCGCGTCAAGCTGCCCGATCGGCGTGAGCTGCTCGTCTCGGACACCGTCGGCTTCATCGATCGGCTTCCGCACGCGCTCGTCGCCGCATTTCGAGGTACGCTCGAGGAGGTCGCGGAGGCCGATCTCGCGCTGCATGTCATCGATGCCTCCAGCCGGGAGCGCGATCGGCACGTGGCGGCCGTACTCCGCGTGCTCGAAGAGGTGGACGCCGCCGCTGTTCCGCGGATCGACGTGTACAACAAGGTGGACGTCATCGGCACGGACGCGAGCCGGCGTCTTCAGGACGCCCACCCGGCGGCGTCGCTGGTCTCGGCCCGAACCGGGGAGGGAGTCGCCGACCTGATGCGGATGGTGGCCGCACGGCTCGCGCTCGACACCAGGCGTGTCACGATCACGTTCGACAACAGCAGCGAGTTCGATCGGCAGCAGGTGTCGCGGCTGTATCGTGTGGCGCGGGTCATCAGCCACGTGAACACCAACGGGCGTGTCGTCATCGAGGCGGACGTGCCGCGCCGGTTCATCGAGCGGCTGACGTCGAGCGCCGATTCGGGGGATGCTTCCGATGCGCGTTGAGAGCGGCAGAGGGACGCGACTCCGGTCCGCCGTGCGGGCCTCTGCGGCGTTGCTGTTGTGCGCGCTCGCCGCGGCGTGCGCGCCCAAGGCGCCGCCGGTGGCGCCGGGCGTGCTCGCGCACCCGGAATTCGTCTACCCGTTGGTGCCGCTAGCGCTAGCCGGGACGGCGGGCGCGTCGCGGATCGATGTTGGGTGGCAGTACCTGCAGGCGGGCGATGTGCGGAACGCCGAACTCGAGTTCAATGTGGCCTTGAAGCTTGGGCCGCGTCTCTACCCGGCCCGCGCCGGGCAGGGCTACCTGGCGCTGGCTAGACGCGACTACGACCGTGCCCTGACGGCCTTCGACGCTGCGCTCAAGGAGGACGGCAAGTACGTACCGGCGCTCGTCGGGCGCGGGCAGGCGCTGCTGGCTCTCGACCGGGTCGCGCAGGCGCTGACGGCGTTCGAAGCCGCGCTGGCCGTGGATCCCTCGCTCGTGGACGTGCAGCGGCGCGTCGAGGTTCTGCGCTTCCGGAGCCTTCAGGATCTCATCGACGCCGCACGTCAGGCCACGTCCGATGGGCGTCTTGCCGACGCGCGGCTCGCCTACGACAGGGCGCTCGCCGCGTCGCCCGACAGCGCGTTCCTGCATCGCGAGCTGGGCCTGCTCGAGCGGCGCGCTGGCAACACGGACCGTGCCCTCACCGAGCTGCGACGGGCCGTCGAGCTGGACGCGGCCGACGCCGCCTCTCTTACGGCGATCGGGGACGTGCTCGACGCGGAAGGCGACCTTGCGGGCGCCGAGGCTGCCTATCGTCAAGCGGCCGCCATCGACCCCAGTCAGGTCCTGACCGCGAAGATCGCTGACGTGTCCAAGCGGGCGCTCGGGGCAAGCCTGCCGCCCGAGTTCACCGCGGCGTTGACCGCGCCGCAGATCACGCGCGGCGACCTCGCGGCGCTCATCGGCGTGCGGCTGGAAGAACTGGTGCGGCGGGCGCCGGTCCTCCAGGTCGTCATGACGGACACTCAGGGGCACTGGGCCGCCCGCTGGATCGCCGACACCGCCAGCGCCGGCATCATCGAACCGTTCGAGAACCACACGTTTCAGCCGGGCACCCGCGTGCGGCGCGGCGATCTGGCGACGGTGGCCAGCCGGCTGGTGGCCATGATCGCGGCGGCCGATCCCGCCGTGCGCGCGCGCGTGGCCCAGCGTCCCGCGATCGCCGACATGAGCCCGACGCACCTGCAGTACGACGCCGTCGTGTCGGTCGTCGCCGCCGGCGTGATGCCGCTCGCCGACGGCGGGCGGTTCCAGGTGTCGAATCAGGTCTCCGGCGCCGAGGCGGTTGACGCCATCGATCGCGTGAGAGCACTGGCGGCGACGATGCTCGGCACGTCACGCCCGTGAAGCACCTCACGCTCGCCAACCAGCTGACGATCCTGCGAATCATGCTGATCCCGGCGTTCGTGCTGCTGGTCGTCTACGGCTACCTCGGCGCGGCGCTCCTGGTGTTCGGGATTGCCGGCCTGACCGATGCGCTCGACGGCCTCATTGCGCGGGTGACCCGCCAGCGCACGAGCCTGGGCGCGTGGCTCGACCCGATGGCCGACAAGCTCCTGCTCGTGTCGACCTTCGTGGTGCTGACGGTTCCGGCGATTCCGCTCACCAACCATCTGCCGCTCTGGCTCACCGTGCTCGTCATCAGCCG
>DASTDQ010000398.1:0-2920 GCA_035710305.1 Vicinamibacterales bacterium
CGCCTTTGCGTCAACTTGCCAGGATCATCGCTGCGATTATAGTCAGCACGAAAAGGAACGGGCTGTAGACAGATCGTCGTTACACGTGTTGACCGCGAGGTTCCCAGTTTTGACCTCGAGTGTTGACCTCGAGTCTTTTGAGTTTTGACTTTTGAGTGTTGACTTTTGAGTTAGACTGACTCGAGTGCCAGACACGGTGATTGTCGCCGCTCCTGAATATCTGTCAGCGCTGCAGGAGCTTGGCGAGTTCGGCGAGGCGCTGGCGTTCTCGGATGCCGACGCCCTGAAGGCGCTCGACGCGATCACCCGCGAGCGCCCGAAGGTCATCGCGCTCGAAAAACAGTTCGCGGCCACCTCCCGCGGAGCGGCGCTCATCAAGCGCATCAAGGCCGACCCAAAATTGCGCGGCTGCGAGATCCGCGTGGTGTCGCACGAAGGCGACACCGACGGAGTGCCGCAGCCCGACGCCGCCCCCGTGCCCCCGCCCGTCAAGCTGGACCAGCGCGGCACGCGCCGGGCTCCGCGCGTCCGCGTCGTGGACGGCGTCGAAGTGCTGATCGACGGCAACCCGGCCATGCTCGTGGACTTGTCGGTCGCCGGCGCGCAGGTGATCTCGCCCACCATCCTCAAGCCGAATCAGCGCGTCCGCATGATCCTTCCCGAAGAGCGGCCCATCCGCTGCGTGGCGGGAGTGGCGTGGGCGGCCTTCGAGATGCCGAAGACCGGGCCCCGTTATCGCGCGGGCATCGAGTTCTTCGACGCCGAGACCGACAGCGTCGATCGCTTCATGTTGCAGCACAAACGGCCGTAATAGTCCTTCGTGCTTGGTCCGTGGTCCGTCGTCCGTCCATGGCCCTGGTCCATGGTCCGTCCATCGTCCTTGGTCCGGACTCGCTGCCTGCCAGACGGGTAGTCCTGGAATCGATAGACACCCACGCCACTGCCGGCGACGAGAACGTTGAATGCCAGCGGGGGGACCAGGGGCGGACCACGGACCAGGGACGGACCACGGACCAGGGACGGACCAAGAACCAGGGACGGACCAAGAACCAGGGACGAAGAACCAAGGACCAGACTTAGCCCGGTGACAACCAGCCTTCGACCACCGATCCGGGCGCGACGATCGTCTCGCTCCGGTCGGATCCGGTCGAAATGATCGAGCAGCCGACTCCGGTGACTTCCTCCAGCCGGCGCACGTAGCGCCGCGCTTCGGCGGGCAGATCCTCGATGCGGGTTGCGCCCTTCGTCGGCGTCGACCACCCCGGCAGGCGTTCGTAGACCGGCTCGGCGCCCGCGAGCAACCGCAGATCCGCCGGGAACTCCGAGAGCTCACCGTTGCCGGTTCTGTAGCCCGTGCAGATGAGCACTTCCGGCAGTCCGTCCAGCACGTCCAGCTTCGTCAGCGCCACGGCGTCGAGGCCGTTGATGCGAGCCGAATAGCGGACGACGACGGCGTCGAACCAGCCGCAGCGCCGGGGACGCCCGGTCGATGCCCCGTACTCCTGGCCGCTTTCGCGGAGCCGATCGGCCAGCTCGCCGGCGATCTCGGTGGGCAGCGGACCCTCGCCCACCCGCGTCGTGTACGCCTTCGCAACGCCGAGCACGCCGCCGATGGCGCGCGGCGGTACGCCGAGGCCGGTGCACACGCCGCCGACCGACGCATTCGACGAGGTGACGAAGGGATAGGTCCCGTGATCGATGTCGAGCAGCGTGGCCTGCGCTCCCTCGAACAGCACGGTCTTCCCTTCGGCCATCAGCCGGTGGAGCGACAGCGACACGTCGGCCACCCAGGGACGCATCCGCTCGCCCGCCGCGACGACCTGGTCGAGGACGGGCTTCCAGTCGAGCGTCGAGTCCTTGATCATCCGGTTGCGGGCGCTCACGTTCTCGCGCACGTCGTCGGCGAGCGCCTGGCGGTCTCCCAGCAGATCCCGCACGCGGATGCCGCGCCGCCCGATCTTGTCCTCGTAGGCCGGCCCGATACCGCGCGAGGTGGTGCCGATCTTCCGCTCGCCGCGGCGCGCCTCCGACAGCACGTCGAGCTCCCGGTGATACGGCAGGATGACGTGCGCCTTCTCGCTGACCAGCAGGCGGCCGTCCACGGACACGCCGGCCCGCTGCAGTTCGTCCACTTCGGCAAACAGCGCCTGCGGGTCCACGACGACGCCGTTGCCGATGAGACACGTCACGCCGGGATGCAGGATGCCCGACGGAATCAGGTGCAGGACGAACTTCTTCCCCTTGACATACACCGTATGCCCGGCGTTGTGGCCCCCCTGGTAGCGGGCGACGGCTGAAAAGTGCGGCGTGAGGACGTCGACGATCTTCCCCTTGCCTTCGTCGCCCCACTGCGCGCCGAGGATCGCGATGTTCCGGTTCGCCATGCGGCTCCTATTCAACCACGAAGCACGAAGCGCGCGAACGACGTACACTAGACGGAATACACGACACGCCCGTGATCGTTCTAGACGGCAACTCGCTCACGCTCGACGATCTCGTCGCGATCGCCGTCGAACGCGCTCCGGTGTCGCTGACCGACGATGCGCGCGCGCGCGTGCGGGCCGCGCGGGCCGTTGTCGACGAGGCGGCCGGCGGCGGGCAGGCCGTCTACGGCGTCAACACCGGCTTCGGCAGCTTCGCCGACGTCCGTATACCACCGGGCTCGCTCGGTGAGCTGCAGGTGAACCTTCTCCGCAGCCACGCGGCCGGCGTCGGCGAGCCGCTGCCGGTTCCCGTCGTGCGCGCGACGATGGCCCTGCGCGCGAACGTGCTGGCCAAGGGGTTCTCGGGCATCCGGCTCGAGACGCTCGATCGGCTCCTCGATCTCCTCAACCGCGGCGTGCATCCCGTCGTGCCGTCGCGCGGATCGGTGGGCGCGAGCGGCGACCTCGCGCCGCTGGCCCATCTGGCGCTCGTGTTG
>DASTDQ010000399.1:0-3277 GCA_035710305.1 Vicinamibacterales bacterium
CCGGTCGGCGGAGGCGTTGATCACCGCCAGCACGTTGCGGAAGTCGTGCGCTACGGTGCTCGCCATCCGGCCGAGCACTTCCATGCGCTGCGCCCGCCGGAACTGCGCCTCGATCGACTTGCGCTCCGTGACGTCGCGGGAATTGACGATGCCGATCGGTCCGAACGGGAAGTCGCGCGAGTACCGGCCGATCGACTCGAACACGCGCCAGCTCCCGTCCTTGTTCCGGAAGCGATGCTCGATGGCCGGCACCTCGACGCCGTCGTGCGCCTGCTCGAAGGCGCGGCGGACCTGCGGCTCGTCGTCGGGGTGGATGAACTCGAAGACATTGCGGCCGACGAGCTCGGACGTCGTGTAGCCGAGGGTCTCCTCGGTCGGTCGGTTCTTGAACATGATCGTGCCGTTGCGATCGACGACGGTGATCAGATCGCGCGTCTGCTCCACGAGCGCCCGAAAGAAGCGTTCACGGCTGTCGACGCTTCCCTCGAACGGCAGAATCGACGCGCCCTGGGAGGACCCGGCGGCATCACCTGCGCCGGCGTCTGCGGCGGATTGCGGACGGAGTACACGTGCGTGCATAGAACCCTTTGGTACTGGCTCGGTGCGGGGAGGGAGTAAGGAGGCGGACACGACCCTTTCGTGTAGTGGCCCCGACGAACAGTGCATTCCAATCGGCCGTTCATCGCAGGATCCGTGCCCGTTTCAGCCATTCCGTTGATTCTCCGGAAACACTTGTAACGCCTGGGTTTCGTCGAATGGCCGAGGTGTCGTCGATTCGTCCCCACTTCGGTCGAGCGACGGCATGTCGTCACATGACGATCGTCACGTCCTGACTTGACAGCGGGCACTTCGGGGTTCAAACATGGGCCTCAGGGGCTGCAATGCCTCACCATCCCAAGCCCCCGATACCACTCGATCAACGTCTGGCGGCGTACGGCGCGCTCCTGCAGCGCGTCGAGACGCTTCGCGACTGCCCGACCCAGGAAGACTTCCTCGATCGCCTTTCCGCGCACGTGCGCGAGCTCGTGCCGTTCGACGCGATGTCACTCTTTCAGTACGAGTCGGCAGACCAGATGCTCGTGCTGAAGCTGATGGAGCCGCAGGGGATGGGCCGGCGGATGACCGCCGTGCCCATGGACTTCGGGCCTGGAGGACGTGCCATCTCCAGCCAACGACCCGTCGTCCTGCGCTCGGACGGCGGACCCGCCCCGCCGATCGCCGTGATCGCCTTCCGCGCGGGTTTCAAGGTGCTCGCCGCCGTGCCGGCATCGACGCCCGAAGCGCATTGGGGGGTTCTGGTCATCGCCAGCCGCGATTTGGATGACTACCCGGCGGAGCTGCTGGCGGTGGTGCAGCACGTCGGGGCCGCGGCGGCGCGCACACTCAGCGTCCTGCCGTCCGACGAGCGGAGCCGCGTCACGAGCATCGACACCTCCGAGTTCGGTGGCCGCACGAGGTTGCTGTTCAGCATCACCAGCGCGGTCATGCTGCATCGGAGTGTTCCGGATGTGTTGCTCGGCATCTCGAAGCTGCTGCGCGAGACGATCCCGCACGAGTGGGCGAGCATCGCGATCTGGGACGACGCAGTGCAGGGACTGCGCCGGTGGGCGGCGGTTCAGCCGGTCGCGACGGAACTCATTCCGGAAGGTGAAATCCTCGACAAGACCGAGCCCCCTTGCCTCGCATTCGACACCGGGGACGTGATCGAGATACCGCACGAATCGCTCAGCCGCCTGCGTACCAAACTGACAGGTGCCCTCATCGCCCGCGGCGTGCAGTCGGGCGTGTGCCTCCCGCTCAAGACGCCCCGGGGCAAGTACGGCGTGCTCTCGGTCGGCAGCCCCAGGCCGGACGCCTTCCCGACCGCTGAGATCCTCCTCCTGTGGCAGATCGCGCAGCAGCTCGCGCTCGCGATCGAGAACGCGACGTACTTCGAGCGGGTGGAGCGGTACCGCCGCGAGGCGGCAGACGAGCGAGACCGGTTCAAGCTGCTCCTCAACGTCAACAACGCGCTGGTGTCGCACCTCAGCGCGCATTCGCTCTGGTCCGCGGTGCTCGAAACGCTGCGACGCACCGTGAGTCACGAGTACGCCCGGCTGGTGACGATCGACAGGGCCGCGCGCGAGCTGCGGCTCGAGGCGGAAACCTACTACGACGCGCGCGGCATCATGGAGCAGCACGCCACCTCGAGCTTCGAACGGTCGGCCATGATGCTGACCTGCGAGCGGGGCGCGCCGCACGTGCTCGCGGGCGCGGAGATCGATGCCTTCGACTTCGAGGGCGTTCCCGCAATGCGCAGCACGGGCTTGCGCCGGGCCTGCTGCATCCCCCTCGCCACACAGCGCGGCATGGTCGGCGGCATCATCGTCGCCAGCCGCCATGAAGACGCCTTCTCACCCGCGGACATGCAGGTGCTGGGCGACGTCGCCGGACAGGTGGCGATCGCCGTGGAGAACACGCTGGCGTTCCGGGAAATCTCCGATCTCAAGAACCGGCTGGCCGAGGAGAAGCTATACCTCGAAGGCGAGATCACCTCACAGCACGACTTCAAGGAGATCGTCGGCAACAGCCAGGCGCTGACGAACGTCCTGCAGCAGATCCAGACGGTCGCGCCGACCGACGCCACGGTGCTGCTGCTCGGCGAGACGGGCACGGGCAAGGAACTGCTCGCGCGTGCGCTGCACGATCTCAGCCGGAGGCGGACGCATCCGTTCATCCGCCTCAGCGCTGCGGCGCTCCCGGCGGGTCTCATCGAGAGCGAGCTGTTCGGCTACGAGAAGGGCGCCTTCACCGGGGCCACGCAGTCGAAGGCAGGCCGGCTGGAGCTGGCCAACCGCGGTTCGCTGTTCCTCGACGAGGTCGGCGACATCCCGCTCGAGGTTCAGCCGAAGCTGCTCCGCGCGCTGCAGGAACGGGAGTTCGAGCGTCTGGGAAGCAACCACACCGAGCGCGCGGACGTCCGTCTCATCGCCGCCACGAATCGAAACCTCGAGGAGATGGTGGCCGGCTCGTCGTTTCGAAGCGACCTCTACTACCGCCTGAGCGTCTTTCCGATCCACGTGCCACCGCTGCGCGACCGCCGGGGCGACATCCCGCTGCTCGTCCACCACTTCGTCCAGAAGTTCTCGCGCGCCATGGGCCGCCAGGTCACGACGATCCCGAAGTCCACGATGGACGGCCTCGAGCAGTGGCACTGGCCCGGAAACATCCGCGAGCTTCAGAACGTCATCGAGCGGGCCGTCATCCTCTCGACGGGATCGGTCCTCCAGGTGCCGGC
>DASTDQ010000400.1:0-4169 GCA_035710305.1 Vicinamibacterales bacterium
CGCGCCGACGGTTTCGCCGCGGCCTGGCGCGGCAAAGCGGGCATCGCCCAGGCCGGCCAGTCCCGCCGCAACACCGCCGTGCAGCGCCAGCGAAATGCCGGCAACGGAAGACTCGAAGGCCAGCGCCTCGATCGCGACGACCGCCGCCAGCCGATCGGGGGCGGGCCCCGCAACGCCGGCGGCGGCGGCCGCTCGGACGACATCCGCCGCGGATGCGCGTGCCGCCAGGCTGCGCCCGAGCGATCGCGCCTTCGACTGCCATGTGAGCTGGGTGTCGGAGAGATTGAAATCCATGTGCCAGACGTATCCGCGCAGGCTGAAGCCTGCGCTCTACGTGAATCATGTCGACACGCGGTTCACACCCGTCATCGTAGCGCGGAGGCTTCAGCCTCCGCGGGCGAGCCGTTCGAAAACGGGTGCAAGGCGCGCCGCCGTGGACGCCAGATCCTCCGGCAGCACGCGCGTGTCGCCGACGACCGTCATGAAGTTGGTATCGCCGCTCCAGCGCGGAACCAGGTGCACGTGCAGATGCTCGTGGATGCCGGCCCCGGCCGCCTTGCCGAGGTTGATGCCGACATTGATCCCCTCCAGACGATACGCCTGCCGCAACACGGTCTCGGCCCGCTGGGTCAACGCGGCCACTTCCTGAAGCTCGTCCGACGACAGCTCCACCAGCGTCGCGACGTGCCGCGCCGGCACGACCATCAGATGACCGTTGTTGTAGGGATAGCGGTTGAGGACGACGTAGGCGGTGACGCCTCGGAACACCACCAGCCCGTCGCGGGCGCCTCCACCCGTGCCGTCAGCGGCCAGGCCCGCCTTCGCCGGGGCTTCGGCGGCCAAGCAGAAGACGCATCCCGCCAGGGGTTTCTCGGCCGTCACGTAGTCGAGCCGCCACGGCGACCACAGGTGGTCCAACCCTTACGCCTGCGAGGCGACGCCGGGAACCGAATCGATCCCGCTGTCAGGCCCGGATGCCGCGGCATCCTCCTCGCGGTTGATCAGCTCCTTGAGCTCCTTGCCAGGCTTGAAGTAGGGCACCTTCTTCGGCGGCACGTCCACTTTGTCACCCGTCTTGGGGTTGCGTCCCTTGCGCGGCTCGCGCTTGCGGAGCCTGAAGCTGCCGAAGCCTCGCAGCTCGATCTTCTCCCCGCGATGCAGCGCGTCGATGATGCTCTTGAATACCGTGTCGACGATGACTTCCGAATGCTTCTTCGTGAGGTCGGAAACCCTGGAGACCTCCTCCACGAGCTCCGCCTTGGTCATGCTGCCGCCAGGGGTATTCACACTGCCGCTCCTCTCCTCCTCTATCGGTTCCTGAAGTGATCCCCGAGCGTGGCCGTGCCGGAGCCCTCCCCTTCCTGGTACGCCTCCCAGTCGGCCCGGTACTCGTCACTCTTCAACGCTCGAATGCTCAAACCGATTTTCCGTTCATGAGGACTGAGCTTGATGATCTTCATCTGGTAGTTGGTCCCGACCTGGAGATCGATCTTCTCCCCACCGTGGGAGTCGTCGAACTCCGAGACGTGAATCAGCCCTTCGATCCCTTCGTCCAGCTCGACGAAGGCGCCGAAGTTGGTCATGCGCGTGACCTTGCCCGAGATGATGTCGTTCACGTTGTGACGGGAGAAGAAATCGTCCCAGATGTCGGTGGCGAGCTGCTTGAGCCCGAGCGACAGGCGCTGGTTCTCGGCGTCGATGCTGAGGACCATCGCATCCACCACGTCACCCTTCTTCAGCACCTCCGACGGATGCTTGACGCGCTTGCTCCACGACATGTCGGACACGTGGATCAGGCCGTCGATGTCCTCCTCGACCTCGACGAACGCGCCGAACTCGGTGAGGTTGCGGACCTTGCCCTTGATCCGCGTGCCGACCGGGTACTTCGCGGCCAGGTCGTGCCACGGGTTGCTCTCGACCTGCTTGAGGCCGAGCGAGATGCGCCGCGCCGTGGGATCCACGCCGAGCACCATCGCGTCCACCGAGTCGCCGACGTTGAGGATCTTCGACGGGTGCTTGACGCGCTTGCTCCACGACATCTCGCTGACGTGAATCAGCCCTTCGACACCCGGCTCGAGCTCGATGAACGCGCCGTAGTCGGTGAGGCTGACCACTTTTCCGCTCATGCGGGCGCCCACGGGGTAGCGGTCCTGGACGGTGGCCCAGGGATCCTGCACGAGCTGCTTGTGGCCGAGAGAGACGCGCTCGGTCGCCGCGTCGTACTTCAGCACGACGACGTCCACTTCGTCGTTGACCTTGAAGATCTCGGACGGGTGGCCGACACGGCCCCACGACATGTCGGTGATGTGCAGCAGGCCGTCGATGCCGCCGAGATCGATGAACGCCCCGTAGTCGGTGATGTTCTTCACCGTCCCCCGCAGCGCCTTCCCCTCGGCCAGCGTCTCGAGCGTCGTCTTCTTCTTCTCGGCGTTCTCTTCCTCGAGCAGCACCTTGCGCGACAGCACGATGTTGCCGCGCTTCTTGTTCACTTTGATGACGCGCATCCGGAGCTCCTGCCCCTTCAACGCGTCGAGATTGCGAACCGGACGCACGTCGATCTGCGACCCCGGGAGGAACGCCCTCACGCCGATGTCCACCGCGAGCCCGCCCTTGATCCGCTCGATGACGCGGCCGATGACCACCTTGCGGTCGGCATACGCCTTCTCGACCTCGTCCCAGATCTTCATCTTCTCGGCCTTCTCGCGCGATAGCACGATGTGGCCTTCGCGGTCCTCGGTGCGTTCGAGCAGGACGTCGACCGTGTCGCCGGCCTGCACCGTCACGTTGCCGCTCTCGTCGAGGAATTCGTGGATGGGGATGAGGCCTTCCGACTTGTAGCCGACGTCGACGACGACCGCCGCCTCGGTGACTTTCAGCACCGTCCCCTTGACGACCTCCCCCTCCGCCATGTTGCGGAAGCTGTCGTCATAGGCCTCGAGCATGGACGTGAACTCCGCAGGGTCCATGTCCTCCTGGTGCATCGGTTTGAAGGCAGGGCCAGCCGGCTTGCCCGAGCGTGTCCGCCCAGGCGCCATGGGCTGTCCGCCGGCAGATTCGGGCGATACCAACCCGTCGTCTCCGTTCGTCATTACGCGCGCGTCCTCCTCATTCGTCATGCCCGGCGGCCTGCGTCCGCGTGCGGATCGCGCCTCCTGGGCTGCCGGTTTTTTTTCGCCTTTCGACGTGGCTCAGAGCAACCTGAGTAGAATCGAACGGTCATCCCTCGCCGTCGCTCGGGTCAATCCCGAGTGAATCGAGGGATTGCGGGGACCGGCCCCCCGCGGATATAACGGCGATGGCGATTCTCGTGGAGGGTGCTGCACGCAGGTAAGGCGACCCGAGGCCGCGTCCCGCTCCCCCTGCCGGGGGCCCGCCGTCGCCGATAAGCATTAGAGTCTACGTAACTTATCGGTTACTGTCAAGGTTCGGAGGTATCTGACAATGGCCACACGGAAGGCCGGACGAGCCTCGAAGAAGAAGGGCGCCGCCCGTCGTCGCGCCGGCGGCGGGGCCCGAAAGGCAGCGAAAAAGAGGGCATCGGCGAAGAAACGCGCCGCCCCGCGTGCGAGAAAGCCGGTCCGCCGGGCCAAGGTCAGAACGGCCAGCCGGAAGGCCGCCAAGCGCGTCGCGAAACGCCGCGTGCGCCGGCCAAAGGTCGTCGCCCGTCGCCGCGTCGCCGCCCCCAAGTCGCGGCGGCGAGTCGTCAAGAAGACAACGCAGATCGCGCCTGCCCGCTCCTCCGCTGCGCCCCCTGCACGACGAGCGGCCCCGCCAAAGAGAGTGGTGCGGACGGCGCCAGGTCTCGACCGCGAGCGGCGGCGAATCAGCGACGACGAGTTCGTGCCTACGCCACCGTCGTCGCTCGACATGGATCGGTCCGCGTCGGCGGCCCGGTCGGGGCGCCGCGAATTGCGCGAGAAGTACGACGAGCACACCGAGACCGGCCCTGCGATGACCGGAGGCGACATCGACGCCGATTGGGAATCGGCCTATAGCGTCGGAGACGAAGCGCCCGGCGGAGACAACCCGACGCCGGACCAGGACATCGTTGACGACATCGGCAAGGCCGTCGGCGTGCAGTACAACGACAACGAGGAGCTCAAGGGCGAGAAGAAGATCACCGAGCGCGATCGCCACCGCTGGGAGCTCGATCCTGCATCGTCGGATGA
>DASTDQ010000401.1:0-4623 GCA_035710305.1 Vicinamibacterales bacterium
ATGGACGATGTCTATCTCAGCGCGAAGTACACCATCGTCGATCCGACGCTGACCATCAGCGAGTTCGGTCTTGCGGTGACTCCTCTCGTCGAGGTGTTGAGCGCCGGATATCCAGACGGCCGTGTGCACTTCGGGCTGCCCGTGAGCATGGAGCTGCGCCGGCAGCCCTTCCGCGTGTACGGCTCGGCGGGCTGGTTCTCGCGGGGGTCGCTTTTTGGCGGGGCCGCACTCGAGTGGAGCGCGTCAAGGATGATCTTGACCGGCTCGCTCACGAACTCGTATTCGCTCAGGGACGACGCGGTGCTCGACAGCCTTGGCATCGGGCGTCGTCGCGCCGACGTCTCCTTCGGTGTGGCGTTTCCGGTTGCGGACTCGGTCGGCGCCTTCGCGAACGTCGGCCGCAGCCTGACTCCTGTGGAAGAAGGGGGAACGAGTCTGGCGCTGAGCGGCGGTATGACGTTCAGGTTCAGCGCACGCGCAACGCCCTGACTTGATAAGCTTGCCACCGCGTGGCTCCGTTCTCCCAGGCATGGCTCGAACGGTATCGGGATCTGCTCGACGCTGACGCGGAGATGCGCGTCATCGGCGGCCACTTCACGCTCTCCATGGCGGTCACCTTCGGCGACGATCGATGTGTCGTCTGCTTCGAGAAGGGCCGCCTCGCCCGCTGGGTACTCTCGCCCCGCATCGACGTTCCGTCGGCGTTCGGGTTCCGATCGAGCCGTGAGATCTGGCTGAAGTACCTGGGCCGGTCGCTCGAGCCGCTCTATCACGACGTCTTCGCGATGCTGATGCGCGTTCCCGGCTTCGTCCTCGAAGGCGACACGCTCGTCGCGATGCAGCACGCACGGGCGCTGCATCGCGCCATGAAGGTCATGCAGTCGGTCGCGACGGGGCCTCGTCCGTGAGGCTCGAGCCGATCGTCGGCCGGTACCTGACGCTTCGGGTGGGAGAGTCTGACTACCGCATCTTCTTCGAAGAAGCGGGGCAGGGTGTGCCGCTGCTGTGCCTGCACACGGCGGGCGCCGACAGCCGCCAGTTCCGGCACCTGCTCAACGACGAACAGGTCACGAGCCGCTTTCGCGTGATTGCGTTCGACCTGCCGTACCACGGCCGATCGACGCCACCCTCGGGCTGGTGGCTCCAGAGATACCAGTTGACGAAGGCCGACTACGTGGCCTTCATACGGGCCGTGTGGCAGGCGCTCGAGCTCGCGCGTCCGGTGGTGCTCGGCTGCTCGATGGGCGGCGCCGTCGTGCTCGCGCTCGCGGCCGAGTACCAGTCGGAGCTCCGCGGCGTCGTCGGCCTCGAGAGCACGGCGTTCGCGCCAGGCCGCGACAACGCCTTCCTGCATCACCCGGCGATCCACGGCGGGGAGATGACGGCGACGTATACCTACGGCTTGTGCGCGCCGCAGAGCCCCGAGGACAACAAGCGGGAGAACTGGTGGCTGTACAGCCAGGCCGGCCCAGGCGTGTACGCCGGCGACGTGCATTTCTACAGCGTTGACTGGGACGGGCGCCAGGCCGTCACCGGGATCGATACGCGCGTGTGCAAGGTCTCGCTGTTGACCGGCGAGTACGACTACTCGTGCACGCCGGAGATGACACGCCAGGTGGCGGCGGCGATTCCCGGCTCGCGCATGACGATCATGAAGGGCATCGGGCACTTCCCGATGATCGAGAACTACCCGCTCTTCCGCGAGTACCTCCTCGCCGAGCTCGAGGCCATCGTTCCGGGTTCCGCATGAACGTGCCGCCGCGCACGTTCATCCGGGCGGCTCTGGCGGTGATCCTCCTCGCGGTCGTCAGCCACACGCGCGCCGATCCCGATCTCTGGGGACACGTGCGGTTCGGCGGCGACACCGTGTCGGAGGGCCGCCTCCCAGACACGGACTCCTATTCCTTCACCGCCGATCGAGCCTGGATCAATCACGAGTGGCTCGCCGAGTGCGCGATGTACCTCGCGTATGCCGCCGGCGGCGGTCCCGGGCTCGCGGGGTTGAAGGTCCTGGTCGTGCTCCTGATGCTCGCGCTCGTCTGGCGCGCGTTGGCGAGGCAGCCAATCGACTCCAAGGCCAGAGATCTGCTGATTGCGCTGACCGTCGTCGGGACGTTCCCCCAGGCCAACCATGTGCGGCCTCAGATCTTCTCGCTGCTCGCCTTTGCCCTGCTGATGTCGATCCTGACCGGGCGCGGCGCGGCGCTGCCGCGGCTGCTCGGGTTGCCGCTCCTGTTCGCCGCGTGGGTCAACCTGCACGGCGGATGGATTGTCGGGGGCGGCGTGCTGGCTCTCTGGGCCGTCCTGACGCTGCCGGGCGCGGCGCCTCGCAGCGAGAAGGCCGGGCTCTTCGTAGCCGGCGCGATGTCGGTTGCCGGAACGATGGCGAACCCGTACGGGTGGGGGATGTGGCAGTTCCTCGGCGACACCGTCGGCTTCGGCAGGGCGGAGATCACGGACTGGCAGCCGCTCTATCGACTTGGACCCGGATTCGTGGCTCTCTGGATCGCTCTCGCGGCGGCTGCGGCGCTTGGTGCGATTCGCGCGTGGAGATCCGGCGAGTGGGACCTTCCCCGTCTGGCCGTCGTCGCCGTGCTCGGCCTGGCGTCGTTCCAGGTCAGCCGGCTGCTCTCGTTTTTCGCGATTGCGACGGTGCTGCTGCTTGGACGGGACATCGGCCTGGCGCTCCGGCGTCGCGGGGTCAGACCCCATGACACGGATCGACTCATGCGGTCTGACCCCGTTATCCCGAAACCGGGCCGCGCCGCCGCACTCGCGGCGATGACGATCGCCGGCGTGCTGATGCTCGGGGGCGGGGCGGCCGTGGCCCGCAACATCACGTGCGTGCGTACGGGAGCCGATCAGCCCGAGCCGGAACTGGTGGATCTCGTCAAGCGGAACCAGATGACCGGGCGTCTCGCCATCTGGTTCGACTGGGGCGAGTACGCCATCTGGCACTTCGCCCCCGCGCTCAAGGTGTCGATCGACGGCAGGCGCGAAACCGTCTATTCGGACAGCTTGCTGCAGAAGCACCTGTCGTTCTACTACGTTCCGTCCACCCTGAACGAGTTTCTCTCAGAGGTGCGCCCCGATCACATCTGGCTGCCTCCGCACCTGCCGGTCGTCCCTGCGCTGCGCGCGGCCGGATGGGTGCCGGTCATCACGGGTCCTCGATCGGTCTGGCTGGCGCGGCGGGGTGACGCGACGCCGGAGCGGTCGGAGCAGTGGTTTCTGCCGCAAGCCGACATCGCTGCTGGCTGCTTTCCAGGGCCTTGAAGAGGAACAGTCGTTCACACTTCTCGCTTCTCACTTCTCGGTTCGTGTTCAGTTTCAAGTTCGTATTCGAGGTTCCGGGTTCGCTGTTCGGGGTTCGCACCACTGTTGCAGCGGGATGGCTGATTGGCCCCTCAATGTGAGGCCGCCTGGGGCTCGGCGCTGCGGGTCCCCCTGTGCGCTCAATTCTCGGTGGGTCGCTCGAGGCGGTCGATTACGAGCACGCGCACAGGCCCGGTCGCTGATTGCAGCTTGAGGCCCAGCTGCTCCTGCAGCGCGGTAAAGAGCACGGGAGGATCGCTGTCCGGCGTGGCATTGCTGCGGCGATAGCGGAGCGTGAACGCGTAATAGCCTTCGAGGCCGGTTCGGTCAACGATGATGCGCCCAGTGACGCTTTGTACCGATCGCCCCAGTCCCGCCATCGTCATTCCGCCCGACTGAATTTCCGTGCCTTGGCCGCCCTTCATGCTCATGTTGCACGGAAGGAGGCCGCTCGACAGCAGTTTCAGATCCGGCTTCTCCCTCGCTGTCGCGCCGCATTCAGTACGTCACAATCGACGTCGATCTTCTGCAGGCCAGGCGGAAGCGGAGCGCTCTGGTTCACGCGCACCATCTCGTAGATCGGACCTTGGCGCGTTTCGACGTGTGCCTGGAAGGCTAATCGCTCCGCGAGCAGCGAGCGGACCATCGGCGCGATGTCGGCCGGCTTCGTGCCGTCCAGCGCTTTGGCCTCGATGTCGAACCGCTGCGTTCTTGCTCAGCCTGGCAAGCCAACGTAGTCCGGGGTGTCGACGTCGTCGCCGTACGCAGTGCCGATGACCGGGCGAACATCCATGTTCACCATGACGAAGCGGCCGGGCGGTGTCCCGACACTCGCACTCGTCGCATCGGGCGAACTGCGCTTGATCGACACCACCTCGAACGCGGGGGCTGGTTGCTGTGCTGCCACGGCGACGCTCATCGCTGCAGCAAGTAGAGCGCTGAGTGCCTTCGTATAACGGCCCTTCCGTCTACGAACCGAGAGCAGAGAACCCGGAACACGAACCCCGAAATTGAACACGAACCTAGAACAGAGAAGCGAGAAGCGCGAACGACACCCCTCCTTCTCACGCCCCGCCCTCCGTCAACGCGGGGCGTCCATATCTGAGATACAGCGCCGGCACGATGAACAGATTGAGCAGCGTGGACGTGAAGAGCCCGCCCAGGATTACGACGGCGAGCGGGTGCTCGATCTCGTAGCCGGCGCGCGTGCCGCCGAAGACGATCGGCACCAGCGCGAGGCCGGTTGCCAGCGCCGTCATGAGGATCGGCGCGAGCCGCTCCTCGGCGCCCCTGAGCACGAGCTCGCGC
>DASTDQ010000402.1:0-4977 GCA_035710305.1 Vicinamibacterales bacterium
TGCCTGCTGATCGCGTCTTCGGCCGCGTCGGCGCAGCCGCGAGTGACGCCGCCGTGCGACCGCGCCTGCCTTGAAGGGTACGTGGACCGCTATCTGGACGCGATGCTGGCAAACGAGGTCAGCCCGAAGCTGTTTTCGCGCGACGTCAAGTTCACCGAGAACGGCATCCGTCTGCCGCTCGGCAACGAAGGACTCTGGTTCGGCATGTCAGGACGCGGCCGCTACAAGTTCTACGTCCCCGACGTCGACACGCAGCAGGTCGCCTTCATCGGGACCGTCATCGAGAACACGCGGGCCCGCGGAGCCAACACCGGCGAGGGAGACCTCGTGGCGATCGGGCTGCGGCTCAAGATCGTGGGCGGGTTGATTACAGAAGTCGAGCAGCTCGCGATCAGACCGGACACGGGCCTCGGCGGCCGGGGCGGTGGAGGCGGCGGCGCCCGAGGCGCGGGCGGCGCGCCTGCGGCTGGCGGTGCCGGTCGTACAGGCGGCCCGGGTGCCGGAGGAACGGGCGATCGCGTCGAGGCGATGAAAGAACCGCACCCGGTGTTTCGCGAAACGATTCCCGAGGCAAAGCGCCCGTCGAGAGAGGATCTGATCGAGACGGCGAACTACTACTTCACCGGTCTCGCACGAAACGACGGCAAGGGCTACTACCCGTTCACCGCCGATTGCGATCGCTTCGAGAACGGCATCATGGCGACCAAGACGAACTGCAAGGCGCAGTTCGAGAACAACCTGCGCGGCGTCGTCTCGCGGGTCCGCGATCGCCGCTTCGTGGCCGTCGATCGCGAGCGGGGGATCGTCTTCTCCTTCGCGTTCTTCGATCACGAGCAGATCAACTGGACGTGGCAGCTCGCCGAGCTCTTCAAGATCGAGAACGGCCTGATCCGCCGCATCGAGGCGGTCTTCCATCGGGCGCCGTACGGGATTCCATCGGGCTGGAGCACGTTCGAGCAGGCGATGTCGGAGTCGATTCAGAGCGTCCGCTGATGGCACGGTGAGGAGAGGCGACTTGTGGGAGAGACACTGGCGTCGATCGAGCACGAGTATCGCTACTACAAGCTTCTTGCGGAGCGCGCGATCGCGCAGCTGACCGATCAGGAGATCGCCTACGAGGCGGCGCCCGAGTCGAACTCCGTAGCCGTCATCGTGTGGCACATGTCGGGCAACCTCACATCGCGCTTTTCCGATTTCCTCGACTCCGACGGCGAGAAGCCCTGGCGGGACCGCGACTCGGAGTTCGACCCGCGCACGGTGAGCCGCGACGAGCTGCTTCGGAAATGGAACGAAGGATGGGACGTGCTGTTCGCGGCCCTAGCCAGGCTGTCGGAGAAGGACCTGGAACGGGTCGTCCGAATCCGCAACGAAGAGCACACCGTGATACGGGCGCTCCATCGGTCGGTCGCTCACGCGAGCTACCACGTGGGACAGATCGTCTTCATCGCCAAGCTCCTTCGCGGGGGCGGCTGGAAGAACTTGAGCATACCCAGGCGCCCGCCGCGCGCATGAGGCCGACGGAATCAGGGCATGGCACTGTCGGCGACCCGGCGTCAGAGTGTCCTGCCGCTCCTCGCGTCGCTCGCCTTCGTCGCGATCGGCGTCCTCCTGATTCGCGAGGGCGACCGGTCCCTGATGACGTCGGCCGCCGTCGTGTTCTTCGGCGTCGGCGCCGTCCTGTTCGCCTACCTCGCCATCACGGGGCGGGCATCCCTCGTCCTCGTCCAGCCGACAGAGTCGCGCGTCGAACTGGAGCCAGGCGGCTTCGCGGTCCTCACGGCGAAGGGCCGCCGGTTCCCCGTGCGCTGGGCCAGCGTCCGGCGGGTCATCGCGTACAAGCGCGATCTCTGGACGACTGACGAGATTTGCGTCCTCTTCGAATCGGACGACGGCAGTGGCAGGCAGGAGGTGTCGGAGGAGTGGCCGGGATTCGCGGACCTGTTCGGCGTGATGGAGAGAGAGCTCGGGATCAGCCCAAGGTGGTACATGGAGATCATGATGCCCCCCTTCGAGCCGACGCCGCGGCTGCTCTTCGACCGGGCCGAGCACCCACCGCGTCCGGTTGAAGCCGGCGGCGCCTGATGAGATCCTGAGCCGCCCATCGAGCCATGCCTGCAGCACTTCGCGCCGTATTCAGGAGACTGCGGACGATACTCGAGGCGCACGCCGGCGAGTTCCACGTTGCAGACGACAGGGACGGCCGTTACGGTCTCGAGGGCCTAATTGGTCCCGCAACGCTCCGTGCGTGGGGCGGCAAGGCCCGGACCGGCACCATATCGGTCGCGTGGGTCACGATCGGCAAGGCGTCCGTCAGCTACCACCTGATGGGCGTTCAGGGCAATGCTCGGCTGATGGCCACCGTCTCTGACGAGCTGCGGGCGCGCATGCAGGGCAAGTCGTGCTTCAATTTCAAGGCGGTGGACGAGGCGCTCTTTCGAGAGCTGGCGCGGGTCACCGCCGATTCGCTTCAAGGGATGAGGAAAGCCGGATACGTGGCCGCTCGCCTGAAGGAGACTATCTGATCGAAGAGGGATGCGGTTCGAGCGCCCGAAGGGACGAGCATGACTGACGACACCAAAGCGTGCCCCGTGTGCGGAGAAACGATCAAGGCGGCCGCGATCAAGTGCCGCTTCTGCAACACCGATCTGGCGGCGTTCATGGCGGCGCGCGAGGCCGAGGTCGAGCGGGACTTCTTCGTCGGCCACCCGGCCGTCATCTACAACGCGGGGCAATGGCTCCTGGTCGTTGTCACGATCGGCATCGCCTACATCGTCTACTGGTTCAAGAGCCTTTCCACGACGTATCAGCTGACGAGTCAGCGGGTCAGGATCGAGCGGGGCATCCTCTCTAAGGCCAAGGACAACATCGAGCTGTTCCGGATAGACGACTTCGAGATCCACAAGCCGCTCGGGATGAGGCTCGTCGGCCACTGCCGGCTTCACCTGCTTTCGTCCGACAACAGCACTCCCGTGGCTGTGATCTACGGCGTCCCCGGCCTGGAGCAGCTTGCGGACACGCTGCGGGAACGTTCGCTCAAGGAGCGAGCGAGGCGAAAGGTCACGACGTTTGTTGATGCGTAGAACGGGGGTCGACATGAGGACGTTCCTTCAGCTCGCGGTCGTGGCGCTCGTCGCCGCACCGGCATTCGCGCAGTGGACGAAGATTCCCCCTCCCCAGGTTCCCCTGACGCCCGACGGCAAGCCGAACCTGTCGGCCCCGGCGCCGCGTCTGCCCGACGGCAAGCCGGACCTTTCAGGCATCTGGAACCCGCCGACCGGATACTTGAGAAATCTCGCCCGCGACCTCAAGGAGGAGGTGCCGTTCCAGCCATGGGCCAAGGCGGTGTACGACGAACGCGCCGCCGGGATCCACTGGAAGTCGGAGCCCGACGCGAACTGCCTGCCGCAGGGAGTGCCGAAGGTGCTGCTCGCGCCGGCGCCCTGGCGCATCGTGCAGACACCGCGCGTCGTGTACTTCATCCACGAGGCGTTCAATCTCTGGTGGCAGGCGTTCATGGACGGCCGTCAGTTCGTTCCACACCCGGACGTCCAGCCGACGTGGCACGGGTACTCGACCGCGAAATGGGAGGGCGACACGCTCGTGGTGGACAGCCAGGGCTTCAACGGCCGGGTGTGGCTGGACCAGTTGGGCAAGCCGTCCACCGAAGCGCTTCACGTCACGACGCGCTTCCGGCGGAAAGACTTCGGGCACATGGAAATCGGCATCACGATCGACGATCCCAAGGCGTACACGAAGCCGTGGGGCGCGACGGTCGAAGTGACGCTGCTGCCGAACACGGAGCTCATGGAGTTCATCTGCCTCGAGAACGAGAAGGACACGCGGCCGAAGTGACATGTTCCTGCTCGGCGTGTTCGCTCTCGCCGTCCTGAGCGGCGGCACTGCCGCCGTCGCCGGGTTCGGGATCGGCAGCCTCCTGACGCCGCTGCTCGCGGCGCGCTTCGACACGGGCACGGCCGTCGCCGCCGTCGCGATTCCGCATGCGGCCGCCACGGCACTGAGATGCTGGCGGCTGCGAAAGGCCGTGGATTGGACCGTCCTTCGCCGCTTCGGGCTCCTCAGCGCCGCCGGGAGCCTCGCCGGCGCCCTGCTCTACACACGGCTGTCGAACGCCTCGTTGACGCTGACGCTCGCGGTGCTGCTGCTGGCCACGTCCGCTGCGACGCTCGGCGATCTGCCGTCGAAGGTACGCGTCACCGGACCCGTCGCCGGCGTGCTCGGGCTGCTGTCGGGTGTCTTCGGCGGCCTCGCGGGCAATCAGGGCGGCCTGCGAGCGGCGGCGATGCTGTCGTTCTCCCTCTCTCCCGGTCCGTACGTGGCCACCGCAACAGCGACGGCGATGATGGTCGATCTGGTCAGAACGCCCATCTACCTGTGCTGCGCCGGCGGCGATCTCTACACGCTGGGCGTGCCAATTGCCGTCGCGACGGCGGGCGTGCTGGTCGGGACGCTTACCGGCGAGCGGATCCTGCTTGGTCTCGGGCCGCGCCAGTTCCGGCGCGTCATCGCCGCCATCGTCGGATTGCTCGGCGTCTGGCTGATCGTGCAGGCTGGATGATAATCGTCGGACCAGACCTCGGCACCGCTGAAGGAGGCCACATGATGTCGGTGAGAACGCTGTTGCTGGCGCTGTGCTTTTCCCTGGCGGCGTTCGATCCGGCCCTGACGCAGAGCGTGAAGTCGGATCAGGACACCCTGATCGACCTGGAGCGGCAGTGGGACGCGGCGTTCCACCGGCAAGACGCCACGTTCATCGAGACCATCCTCGCCGACGAGTTCCTCGCCACCTACGGTGACGGCAGCCGGGGCGACAAGGCCAAGGAGTTGGCGCTCGCCCGAGAGCAGAATCAGCAGATCGATTCACGCCGGCTCGACGACTTCATCATCAAGGTCTATCGCGACACTGCCGTCGTCTGGTTCACGCAGTACCTCGTGGGGCCGGTGCAGGGAAAGCCGACC
>DASTDQ010000403.1:0-4055 GCA_035710305.1 Vicinamibacterales bacterium
CTCTGGCTGATGTGCCGGGCATAGGCGCCGGCCGAGTCGCGCTCGGCCGTGTCCACGCGCCCTTTCGGCTGGTAGGTGCGCTCGTCGATCAGGGTCAGCACCGGGTGCAGCGGCTCGCCTCCGTTTGTCTGGACGACCAGGCCCAGCTCGTTCCTGTTCGTCCGGACGAAGGAGCCGACGGGGAAGAACGTGATGGCGTTGACGAAAGCTTTCACGAGCCCGGTATTGAGCTTGTCGCCGGCCATCCGCGCCAGGATCAGGCAGGCGCGTTCGGGCGGCGTCGGCGCCTGGTAGGTCCGGGCGCCGGTGATCGCCTCGTAGACGTCGGCGACCGAGACGATCTGGCTCATCGGATGGGGAATCGCATCCCCGAGATCGGGGTAGCCATTTCCTTTCACGCCTCGATGATGCTCGAGCGCCACGGTCGGCGTCAGCGGGTGCAGCCCCTCCGACTGCACGAGAATCTGGGCGCCCAGCGTCGTATGTGACTCGATCGTCCGGCGCTCGCCCTTGTCCAGCGCGCCGGGCTTCCTGACGATATCGAGCGGAATCTGCGTCTTGCCGACGTCGTGCAGCAGCGCGGCCTCGACGAGGGCTGCCAGCGTCGGCTCGTCGAGACCGACGTTCTTGCCGAGCAGCAGGCTCAGCATCGCCACGTTGACCGAGTGGCAGTAGGTGAGGTTCTCGTACTGCTTGACCGCCAGGATCTGGCCGAGCGCGGCGTTGCTGCGTGCGACCTTGTAGAGCAGCAGCTGCACGATGTCGCGCACGGTCACCGCGTCGAGCGGCTTTCCCGCCGTCGTGTTCTCCCACGTCTCCTGCGTGCGCACGATCGCTTCGGCGTAGGCCGGGTCCATCGGACCGGTCGGCGCGTCCGCCCACTGCTGCGAGCGCCATCGCGTGTCGAGCGGCACCAGCCTCCCGAGGTTGATGTGGCGCACGTGCCGCGCGGCCAGCTGGCTGGCGATCGGCTCGGACGAATCGCCGTGGTGCCAGAGGAGCTCCGCCACGGCGAGGAACTCGTCGAGTGCCACGCCGTCGTGGATGTGAATGCTGTCCACGCCGAGCGCGGACAGCTGGCCGATGAGCTGCCGGTTCGCCTGCTTGTCGGCGCTCGACGAGACGCCGTCGAGGTACACGTCGCCTCGAATGACGTCGATCCGCACGGGGCTGCCGGCCTTGAGCAGGTCGGCCGTCAGATCGCCGAGCTCCTTGAGCTTCTGCGCAATCATCGGGTGACCGGCGGGGTAGGTGCCCGCCAGTTTTCGAAGGCTGGCGAGCCCGTGGAAGAGCGCCAGCGGATCGTGCGCGTGCGAGGTCTTCGGCGCGGTCATCGGCTGCGCAGCTCCCGCGCTTTCAACGCCACCTGCACGAGGCTCGGCTTCCAGAACCGGAAGCGAAGCTTCTCGATGTTGGTCAGCGCCTCGCCCAGCCCGGACACTTTCATCTGCGCCGCGCGATCCATGAGCCGTGCGGCCGTCTGCGGGTGGGCGCACACGAACTCGCGCGACCGCAGCAGCTCGCGAACCTGCGTGGCGATCTGGGCGGGCGGCACGTGCCAGAGCGCGTCCTCCGCGGTTGCTTGAATCTCGGCCGCCCCCTCGCGAATCTGCCGCCCGATCAACCCCGCCGCCGTCGGCGTGCCGATCCTGGCGAGCGCCCGGAGCGATTCCCGCGCCACCTGCTGGTCGGCGTGTTCGGCAAGCCGGCCCAGGTGAATCTCGACGCCCGCACCGGCATGTCCAAGCACTTTCGCCACCATGCGCGCTGCAGCCGGGCCGCACGAGTCGAGTTGCGCCACGAGCGCCGCCGACACGGCCGGAGCCAGCTCGCACAGCAGGGGAGTGAAGGACCTCGCCTTCGCCTGATGCGGGCCGTGGTTCATCAGCGCGATCACGCCGGGTACCAGCATGGCTCCGAGCGCCCTGGCGAGATCCTCGACCGTCGCGCGCCCCTCGGCGTCCCGTTCGTGGAGGTCGGCCAGCGCCAGCAGCCGTGTCGAGGTGCAGTACTCGCGCAGGGACTTGGTCATGACGTCGGCCACATCGGGTCGGCGGGCCCTGAGCTCTCCGCAGAGAAGGCCGAACCCCTTCACCGTGGAGACGACGTCGCGCCACCGGCCGCTGCGTTCGAGTGCGGCGATCATGTCGAGCGCCCGGCCCATGAACGCCTCCACCAGGCCCGGATTGCGCTCGATGCGCACCAGCTGCGACACGCACAGGAGCTGCGTCATCAGCGCATCGGTCGTGCCGATGCCGCCGCGGACGTCCGAGACGGCGGTCCTGGCCTGACCGTCCATCGACAGGTCGAAGGTGGCGAATTCGGAGAAGTCGGTCTCGCGCGCCGACTGCACGCGAATCAGCTCGCGCGCGTACCGCTCGATACCGGCCGTCCCGGTCCGTGCGCGGTCGCCGTCGCCGACGGTCGCGCGCATCCGATCCTCGATGAGCGGCACGAGCGCCGCGCGTCGATCCGGCGCCAGCTCCAGACGATTCAGGGCCGCGGAGATCACTTCCGGCGCCGCCGTTTCGAGGTCGAGCAGAAGGCAGATCGCTTCCGCGAGGTCCATGTCGGGAAAGGCGTGCAGGACCTGGCCGTCGGGGCGTCCGTCGAGCAGGCCCGGAAGGATCGTGCGCTGCAGCAGCTTGTTGCGGCGCTCCGGCTCGAGCTTCAGGACGGCGCGCGCCAGCTTGTCGAACATCACCTGCGCGAGCCTGGGCTCGACGGACGAGAACAAGCGCGTCACGTCGCTGTACTTCCGTTCGAGCGCCGATTCCCTGGCGTCGGGGCCGCTCGCCTCGTCGTCGGTCAATCGCGCGAGCATCGTCGCGATGTCGGCAGGATCCTCGACGAGCACGACGAGATCGAGGAGCGACACGTCCCCCAGGTGCTGTCCGGGATCCAGACGAATCCAGCCCTTGTCGGGCGGGTAGAGATAGTTGACTGGAGCGTCGGGCTGTGCGATGTGCTCGCGCCGGCGCCGTTCGTGGGCCAGCAGGTCCGCGGTGTGCGATGGCGGGACGCCGATGTCCATGACGACCGGCCGGTGCGCCATCACCGGCACGATGGACTCGACGCCATGTTCGGCCAGGCGCTCGGCGAAGGTCACCTCCGCTCCCTGGTGGTCGTCGGATTCGACGAGGTCGATGCAGAAGCGCGTCAGATCTCGCGTGGTGGCTCCGCATTCGAGCTCGAGCCCCGCCACGCGGAGCTTGAAGAGGCGCCGCGTCAGCTCCTGCTCGACGACGGTGCCGGTGCCGATCTGGTGTTCGTCGACGATGAACTCCGACGGGGTGACGCGCGACACCACGCGGTCCCGGTGCTGGATCGATTGAAGCGCGTCGTGACACGCCTTGATCGCGTCAACGCACAACGGGCTCGTCGGCGGATAGGTGTGGAATTGTCGGACCGCCCGTGCGAGCAGCTGCAGCGTACCTTCGACCGCCGCCACGTCAGCCACGTGCGTCTTCGCGTTGTCTTTCTGCAACTTCGGGGTCCCCCTGGGCGTGGAACTCTTGGTCTTGTTATCGACCGACACGCCCGCGCAAGACACCCTTACTGGGAAGCCGACACGGTGCGAGAGTGCGAAGGTGCGAAGGTGCGGAGGTGCAGCGCGGTGCAATTACGTGCGCGCGCTTATTCCAGAACGCCGATCGACTGGCCGAAGCGAGGGGCACGGCCCTCGGACAACGTAGGCGCGGCTACTTCGCGGGATCGCCCTCGGCCGCTCCCGTATCGAACGAGGAGCCGGCGAACACCTGGCGGCCGTCCGGGAGTTTCACCGTCCTCGCGTTGGCCACGTTGGGCGCCAGCTTCGACAGGAAGCCTTCAATGGTGACCACGTGTCCCTGGCGGAGCGAGTTGCGGTTCCAGCCGCGCCGCATCAGCCCGTTTGGCGGGCCCAGCTCGAAGTCCCAGTTGACGACCTTGCCGTCCTTGTCCTTGACGTCGATGTAGATGCGCGCGTGCGGATTGGTCCACTCCAGCTTGGTCACCGCCCCCGTGAGCGTGATCGGCTTGTCGCGGTCGAACTCCGCCGCGAACGCATGGTGCGC
>DASTDQ010000404.1:0-6413 GCA_035710305.1 Vicinamibacterales bacterium
GTAGTGATTCACCACCGCGAGGAGGTCGGGGGCACTGCCATCATGAAAGTACGGCGCATGCTGCCAGAGTCCGCGCAATGGCGTGGTCCGGTATTGTCCGGTTGCCGACCTGGCGGCATAAGCCGGATCGGTGCCGACCTCCGCCGGATCGTGCAGGAACGGCACCGTTCGAACGGGACCGCTCAGGACGTCGGTGTAGTTCGGCGACCGATGGCACGTGGCGCATCCCGCCTCGTGACGAAAGAGTTGCTTGCCGCGCTTCGCGGCTTCTTTATCGAACGAGCCGGCTGGCGGATCGGGGACGCGCAGACTCAACTGATAGTCCAGCAGCGCCGCGAGCTTCGGAGTGACCAGATCCGGTGTCTGCGTGATGAAAAGACCGATGCGTGGATCGCTGAAGCTGCCGTGACCGCCCATTTGTCCGACTCCCACGTAGCTGTTCCAGTACGAGATCGGCCCGTCGGCGGTGTAGGTTTCGAAGCCGACGCCTTTCAATCCGTAGATCGGCGGGATCACGATCGGCAGCGATGGACCGTTCAGCGGGACGAGGTTCGCGCCATCGAACGCGTGATGTCGCGGATCGTATTTGCCGGGGCCCCACGTGCGGAACTCGGCCTTGAGTGTATCGGGCAACGCCGGCGACAGCGCGACAATCGCCCCCACATTCAAGTCCAGATTCGCCCATCCATCCAGCCTCCTTCCGATCCCAGGCGAGAAGGAGTTGTCGACCGTCGAGTGGCACAGCGCGCACGTAACGCCGACGCTGGTCAACTGGCCCGTCTCGTTCACGGTACCTTTGACACCGACGACCGCATTCAGCCGTAGCAATTCCGTGGTCACGGCGGGACTCGTGAGATCGACCTGTCCCGCTCGGAGTGCGGCGACGACGCGCGGCGGCAGGGCATCCACATCCACCTTGAGGCCCACCGCGAGGGCCGTGGCGGGATCGACGGTCGCGATGGGCTCCTGCATGCGGAGCACCTCGGTCCACAGCTGTTCGTCGCCGAACGTGTCGTAGCGGAAGATGGCCTGCCCGTCTCGATCACGCTGCTGCGCGGTTGTCGATTGACCAGGTCCGAAGACGATGGACGACAAGAGAAGAACGAATACGGTTGACGCGGTCCCGATGAGTTTCATGGCGGCTCCCTTGCATCACGCGAGGATGGCGCGGCGTCTCAGAACTTGTGAGGGAACTGCTTGACGATCCCCTCGGACAGCGCGTCGGACATGTGCAGGATGTGGGCGTAGGCTTCGTCGAAGGCCGCGGTATCTTCATCCCATTTCTTGTTCATCCGCGCCACGACTTCCTTGGTGGTGGTGGCCAGGTGCGCGGCCATCATGTCGGCCAGTGCGGCCCTGGGCCAGTTCGGGTTCGCCTGGCTGAGGAAGTCTGCGATCTCCTCGCCGTTCCTCGTCCACCGCTGGTCGGTCGCGGAGTACTTGGCCGTGTCGCCGGCTTTGGCCGCCGCAATCAGATCGACGGCGATCAGGATGTGCTCTTTGAGCAAGCGCGTGAGCGTATCGCCCGCGTCTTTGCCGTAGAACGCCGCCACCGCTCCGCCGATGTCGTCTTGATTCTTGAGGAGTCGAGTTGCGGCGGCGTTGGCATCGGGCGAGCCGTCGATTGCCGACACAATGTACTCTCGCGTCCAGATGACGTGATCCGACCACAACTTCCTCATGTCCTCGCGGAGTCGTAGCGTTTTTGCGGATACGGCGGCGGGGTGCTCGACTGCCGATCCGTGACTCGCCTCTTTCGAGACAGACGATGCGCCCGCACTGCCGACCTGAGCGCCACCGATCAGCACGACGGCAACGCTCAACATGTTGATCCACGTCCGGTGTCCAGTCTGCATGCAGTCCTCTCCTTCGCGCGATGCTGGAGCCACCGGCAACGAGTCTCGCGATTGCGAGTATCCTTGCGCCGCCGGCGTCATCTCGCTCCTGACCGTACAGAGTCAGACAAGATGAAAACGTTCCCCCGGCATGATTTCGCAGGGAATTCCTGTGCAGGATTCGCTCAAAGGATGAGGTAAGAGCGCCGGGGCCGCGACAGCGCGTTCAGATCTCCGGCCGCCATCGTTGATCCCATTGAATATGGCCATCGGGCGATTCGCGTTTGTCGTCGTCGTGGCGTCAATCGGGCTCGGAACGCTGAGCGCCGGCCGCGCCGACGCACAGACGTCTCCGGCCCGCTTCGTGACCGTCGATCAGGGCGCCGACGAGTTCGCCGCGGACGAGGTTCTGGCCCGCCGCCTCGACACGCCGCTGATCGGGACGCCGGAGCGGCTGTCCTACGAGGCCGTGATCAACGCGCTGCTCGACGACGCGCGCCGCGACACGCCGCTGGCGCGGGCGGGCGGCGTCGTGGCGCGGGTGACGCCTTATGCATTCGTGGTCGCCGAAATGCGGGGAGCGAAGATCGAGCTGCTCGCCACTTGTCGCAGCCGGAGCACCACGCGCACGATCACCAACGCGTTCGTGGTGGTGCCGCGATCGTCTTTCCCGGGTGAGACGCCGCCGACGCTCGACCAGGTATTCGATCGCCTGAAGATGCTGAGCGACGCCGAGAAGCCGGCGCGGTTCATCTATCACAACAAGTACAGCACTTCGAGCTATTTCCTTCCGTCGCTCCTCTTCCGCACCCGTCGAGTCTTCGGATTGGACAATCGCACGTCCAATCCGGCAGGCGTCACGATGATTGGCGTCGAGCGGACGGCCTCGCCGAGCAGCTCCGACCTGATTCGGGCGGTCGCCACTCAGGCCGATGGTACAGAGACGATCGCCTCGGTCTGGAACGGTCCCATGTCCGGTTTCGCTGATGCGGCCAGCAGGTACTACGGAGCATTCGGGAGACTGGTCCGGTTCGTCCAGCTTCCAGTCGGCCTTCCGTGCGACCTGCTCGTCGCGACCAGGAAGGTGGATGACCGGACCAAGGCCGCCATCACCGCCAAGCTGCCGGCACTGGAACCCATTGGCGCGGACGCTTCCGGATCGGACGTCCATACATGGGTGCCTTGGTTCAACGTGGAGGCCGAAGACGCCCGCCGGGCGCTTTCGGATCTGCGCCGGCAAGCGGGGTCGTCCACGCTCCCGGTCGTGGTGGACGTCGAGCCCGACCCGTCCTCGCCCATCGATGGAGACCTGCTCGACGCGGCGCGCCTCGCGATCCGGCTCGCGGGAACCGAGCTCGTCGACAAGAGTCAGTACTTCGACTACTACAAGAAGAGCGACATCAGATGGGAGCTGGCGAGCATTCACGACGGCGCGGTCCGGCTCACCGTCCGGTACGAGAACTTCCGTCTGGACAACTCGGAGGTCACGCAGCAGTTCGACGTCAGCTTCCTGACGCCTGCCGATCTGAGCCGGCGCCTGGTGTCGCTCATTCATTCACGCCTGCACCGGATTCGGCCCCTCTGGCTCTACAACGACACCGCGCCGACCGTGTTGCGCGATGTGGATTTCGACATCGCCGAGCGTGTTCCGTTTCAGGAAATCCAGTGGTACGAGCCGCAGCGGAACGACTATCGGCTCGAAGGCGAGTCGCATGTCGCGAACGTCGAGAAAGAGGAGACGTTCGAAATTCAGCTGGGGAAGGCCGAATTCCCGATACGTCCGGACAACAGGGGCCTGGACTTCGAACCGATGGGGAGACGGGGCTTCCGCGTGCTGCTCATGCGAGTGACGCCCGAACGGCCGCTGTTCCGGGCGCTCACCGTCGCGTTCGTGGTGTTGCTGGTCGCCGCAGCGGCGGCCCTCGTGTGGGACGGGTGGCGCTGGCGGGCGAGTCAGCTTGCGCGAGTCGTTCGCGAACGCGGGTTTTCGAGGCCGGAGGACGTCGTGCCGTCTCACGCCACGGCCGGCGACGTCGCCATGAACAGCCGGTAGATCGATGGCGGACATCTTCCTCAGCTACTCGCGATCGGATCTGCCAAGGGCGCGGCCATTCGAGCAGGCGCTCGAAGCGTGCGGCTGGAGTGTCTTCTGGGACCGCGAGCTGCTGCCCGGGGAGGGATTCCGCCGCGCCATCGAGCACGAGCTCAAGCAGGCGCGCTGCGTCATCGTGCTCTGGTCGAAGACCTCGATCGACAGCGAGTGGGTGATCGACGAGGCCGAGTCCGGCAAGCAGAATGGCCGGCTGGTGTCGGTCAGGATAGACGACGTCGAGATGCCGCTGGGCTTCAGGCAGTTGCAGGCCGCCACGCTGGTGGACTGGCGGGGAGAGACCGAGCACCCGGAGTTCCAGCTTCTGACGCGCCGCTTGCGTGCCCTCATTCCATCAGGAGCGGACCTTCCGCCGGCGGAGGCTCGAGAGAACGAGCCCCGAGAGAAAGAGCCCCGAGAGAGCGAGCCTCGGGAACACGAGCCGCCGCCCGAGTCGTTCCTCGCTCGCCTCGCCGTGCGCCATCCATCAGCGGAACCGACGATGCTCCTAGCCGCCGTGTTCCTGGTCAACTACATTCAAACGAGCGTGGACGGGGCGATCACGCCCCGCCGTCTCGGCGTCGAGGCCGGCTATCCGATTGCCGACGCCTTCCGGTGGTTCGAGCGATATCTCAGCTTCGAGCTGCACGACACGACCAGCGCCATCGCGTACTACGGATACTCGGCGTCGTACTTCTTCATCTTTCCCGTGTTGTGCCTGAGTGTCGTCTGGGCTCTCGCCCGCAGGAGGGACCCGCGCCCGTACCAGGCCGTCAGCCTTGCCGTGGCCATCAACTACCTGGTCAGCCTGCCGTTCTTCATCTTCTTCCCGGTGCCGGAGCGCTGGTCGTCCCCGGTGACCGAGGCGATGCTGCTGTCAGACAGAGTCAGTGACAAGTTGATCGAATTCGTCCGGCCGATGAGCGGGCTGGACAACTGTTTTCCGAGCTTCCACGTCTCGTTGACGGTTCTCGTCGTCGGGGCATGTTTCATGTTCCGCGCGCCGATGCGCATGTCGGCCCTTGCCTTCGGCACGACGATCGTGCTGTCGACCTTCGCGCTGGGTGTTCACTGGATTCCGGACATGATTGCCGGCTTCGCGCTCGGGATCGCGAGTTTGCTGCTGGCCTGGCGGATCGTGCGACAGGGCCGCGCTCCGTTCCTCGCCGGCGAGCGCCTGGCCGTTGACGCCCTCTAGGCGAGGCTATACGTGAAGACTTGAAACCGCTGCGCTGTCGATGACGCGAGTGCGCCAACTGGAGGGTTGGGTTGGCCCCAACCGAATGCAGGGCCAACCACGAGAGTCCGCTCTCCTACCCGACGATCGTCAGTTATTCCCCTTGCAGAGTCCGGGGACTCCGAACTCAGGGATGCCTCGGCCCTGGACTCCGGGCTCGAGCCCGTAATACTTGAACGCGTCCGCCGCGGTTTGAACCTGCGACACGTTCTGTCCCTCGTGCTGGTCGAAGTCATTCAGCCCGCTGGCGGCGCAAGCCGATTGTGCGTGATCCAGCGCGCCGGTCTCGTTCGTGTTATTGATGGTGCCGGGCGGGCCTTTCACCTCGCCAGCGAACGCTCCGCCTGCCGCGAGCACGGCAAGAGAAGTCGCAACAACAAGTAGTCGTCTCATGGTTTCAGCCTCGTTTCTTTCCTTCTTGATCAGCTCAAGACGATACCCCGTAGAGCTGGCGCAGGCAACCTGCATCCGAGGCTTGGAACCGCAGCTCGTTACGAAAACGTAATGGCGCGCGAAGAGCTCAGACTGCAGGGCGGTTGGCACTCAACTGAGCGGACGTGTGCGACGACGCATGCTCGCGTTCGCGAACGAAGCGCGCCATCGGACTCCACATGAACCACCGCGGAAGCTGCTTCGCAAGAGCGGGCAGCCCTTCGACGACCACCGATCCACAGCGAAGAGCGGCGTTGTACTCGACATGTCCCAACCAGACGCGATAGAAGAGCGCGAGATCGGCGCGGACGATCAGGTCGGCGTCGAATCCTGGAGGCGTCACGCACACCGACACGTCGTGGCGCTCGAGCAGCAGCCACACGCGCCGTCCGTTGGGACCGGTGAAGTCGAACTCCACAACGGTACGCGTCTCGGGCAACAGCTCACGATTGATCCGCTGGTGTATCTTCCACACCAGCAACCCGGCGTCCAACTCCTCCGGCCTCGGATCGCCGAACGCCCAGCGCACGCCCCACGCGCCAAGGGCCTCGATGACCGCCTTCAGCTCCCGTCCGCCTTCGGACAAGTGATACTCCGTCATCGTCGATTGCACTCTGGGGAGGCGCTCGACGACGCCCGAGTCTTCGAGGTCCCGGAGACGTGACGAGAGCAGCGAGCGCGAGATACCCGGGAGCCCGCGCTCGATCTCGTTGAACCGATGGCTCCCGAGCACGAGCTCGCGCACGATGAGTGGCGTCCATCGATCTGCGAGAATCTCCGACGCCCGTGCGACGGGACAGTACTGCCGGTATTTCTGCAT
>DASTDQ010000405.1:0-4338 GCA_035710305.1 Vicinamibacterales bacterium
TGTCGCTGGCAGAGCGTTACGGCGCCGAGATTCACCGGAACGAAGCCGTCGAGGAATTCACCGAGCGCAATGGCAGGGTTCTGGTCAGGACCCGCTCGGGGGAGTACGAAGCCGGTCGGCTGATCGTGAGCGCCGGCCCATGGCTGCCCATGATGCTCGCGCGGGACTACGCGACGCTCTTCACGGTGTACCGCCAGGTTCTCGTCTGGCTCGACATCGCGGGCCCGATCGAGCCCTTCCTGCCCGGAACGTTTCCCGTCTTCATCTGGGAGCTCCAGAACAGCGCGCACGGCGTGTACGGCTTTCCGGCCATCGACGGGCCTCGCGGCGGACTCAAGATCGCGACCGAACAGTACGATCACTCGACGACGGCAGACTCGGTGACGCGGGAGGTCGGCGAAGCGGAAGTGCGCGCCTTCTACGATCGGCTCGTCGCGCCTCGCTTTCCCGGGCTGACGGGACGCAGCGTCAAGGCCGTCTCGTGTCTGTACACCGTCACGCCGGATTCCGGCTTCGTGATCGACACGCACCCCGAGTACGCGTCCGTCATCGTCGCCTCGCCCTGTTCGGGACACGGCTTCAAGCACTCGGCCGCGATCGGCGAAGCACTCGCGCAGGTCGTGATCGACGGCAAGAGCGCGCTCGATCTGAGCCGCTTCGGAATCGCCAGGCTGACGCGTGGTATTCTCCCCGTCTGAGAACCGCAACGCGAGGTGACAGCGTGAATCTTCATAGAGTCGTTCCCGGCATCATAGGCGTCGTCACGATCTTTTCTGTCGCAGTCGGGGCGCAGTGGCCCCGCCAACCAGATCCGAGCGTGCCGCGCGACGCGAAGGGCCAGGTGCGGTGGGACGCGCCGACGCCGCGTACGGCGGACGGCAAGCCTGATCTTTCCGGCGTGTGGCAGCGCGCCAACAGCGGTCCGCCCCGCGGACGCGGCGGCGGCGGACGACAGGGACGCGGCGGTGGACAGGGCGGCGGACAGGCGCAGCCGGCGGCGCCGGCAGCACCAGCCGCGCCGGCAGCACCAGCCGCGCAGCCCGCGGCAGGCGAGCCAGGCAATACGAACACTCCGTTCGCGGGAGGACGCGGTGGCGTGCAGCTCGAGCCTCCGACCGAAGCGTTTCCGTTCGATCCCGCCGGTCCACCCGTCGCGACGTTCTTCGAAGCCGGCGGCAACATGGAGGGCGGCCTTCCGTACACCGAGTGGTCGCGCGCGATACGGAAGCAGCGGTTCGACGTGGACAAGGCGAAGGACAATCCCGACGCCAACTGCATGCCGATGGGCTTCCTGCAGTTTCACCAGCAGCCGCAGCCGCGCATGATCGTCCAGACGCCAAAGATGATCCTCATCGAGTACGAGGCGAACTACGGCCTCCGCCACATCTATCTGGACGGCCGCTCGCTCCCGCCGCAAGGCGAGCCGCAGCCGTGGTGGTATGGGTACTCGGTCGGCCGCTGGGAGGGCGACACGCTCGTCGTCGAGACCAACAACCTGCGCGGCGCGGAGGACGGCCCGTTCGACGGGTGGCTGGACGTCAACGGCAGCCCGCACAGCCAGCAGGCGAAATTCACCGAGCGCTTCCGGCGATTGAACTACGGGCGCCTGCAGATCGACATCACCCTCGAGGACCCGAAGGCGTACACGAAGCCGTTCACCGTTCGCGTCGATCAGCGGATCGTGCCGGAGGGCGAGCTGATCGAGTTCATCTGCAACGAGAACCAGCAGTTCCGGCGACGGATCAAGATCGACTAGCCCGGCTCGGGCGGTCGAAGGGTGTGAAGTCATGAGACTCAGCATGCGGCGTCGCGTCGTCGTGATTGGCTTCGTGTTTCTCTGTCTGACGAGCGCGGCGCCGGCCGACGCGCAGCGGACGTCCGTGGGCCGCGAGTTTCCCGTGTACGACAACGGCGGACGGCCGGACCTGACGATGGACCCGAAGCGGTTCGTGTCGCAGATGGAGATCGTCGATCGGTACTTCGACCCGATCGACGATGCGTGTGCGTTCGTCGAGGGCGTGATCGGTGGAGCAGGCTACCGGCGTCTCCTGAGATTCGACACCGTCGTCCTCAACGCCGGCGATGCCGATCTGGTTGTCGGGGACAGGTCCGATCCCGACAATCCGTACGCGCCGGCCTTCGAGTTCTCACCGTGCCACGGCCACTATCACATCAAGGACTTCTCCGAGTACTCGCTGCTGCGCCCCAACGGGACAGTGGCCGCCGTGGGGCACAAGCAGGGCTTCTGCTTCGAGGACTCTCTCAAGTACGGGGACAACCGGAGCAGCGGGTTCGACTGCAGCTTCCAGGGGATCACGAGCGGGTGGGGCGATTGGTACTACAAGCAGCTCTCTGGTCAGTGGATCGACATCACCGGGGTGCCCGAAGGCGACTACATCGTCCGGGCCACGATCAACATGGTCAAGACCTTCGATGAAGGAACCGACCTCTATCCCGACACGATCGAAGTACGGATCCACGTGCCGGATCCGCGCAAGAAGGTCACGATCGTCGAGTAGGACGCGATGATGCGCGTTGCGGCAACGGCGGCGCTCGTTCTCGTAGCGGCGGGCCGGCTTTCTGCCCAGGCACCGACGATCGAGCCTGTCCGGACCGAAACACTGGCCCACCCCGACGACCCGTCGAAGCGCATCGAGATCTACTGGACGAAACCAGCTGGCGAGGGGCCGTGGCCCGTCCTCCTTCTGGTTCACGGGCATCAGGAGCCCGAACGGCCGGGCGCGAAGGCGTACGTAGACAGCGGCAGTTTCGAGCGATACGCCAGCCGCGGCCTTCTGGTAGCCGCCGTGTCACAACCCGGCTACGGCAAGTCGGACGGCCCTCCTGATTTCTGCGGGCCTCGTTCGCAGCGCGCGGTCATCGCCGCCATCGATCACTTCCGGAAGCAGCCGTTCGTCGATGCGAAGCGAATGGCCTTGTACGGGTACAGCCGCGGCGCCGTCGTCGCGTCGATGGTGTCCTCGCAGGTGCCCGACCTGGCGGCCGTCGTGCTGGGCGGCGGCATCTACGATCTGAAGGCCACCTACACGAGGATGGCCCGCGGGATTCAGCGGAACATCGATCAGGAGGCCGGCAAGTCCGACGAGGCGTACCGCGCGCGCTCGGCGATGTTCCACGTGAACCGAATCAAGTCGCCGACGCTTGTCCTGCACGGCGAGCAGGACGATCGCGCGAGCGCCGAATCGGCAAAGGCCTTCGGCGCCGCGCTGGAGAAGACAGGCACCCCCGTTCGCGTGGTCATCTTTCCAGGCACAGGCCACGGCATCCCGCCGGCGGAGCAGACGCGCGAGTGGGCGCCGTTCCTGCGGCAATATCTGGGGATCAAATAGGGCTCTCGGCTCTTCGACCGGGAGCCGTTCAGGCCAGGATCATCGGCAGCGGGCGAAGTTCGCGCTTGATTGGATCGAGGATGACCCCCAGCGCCTCGAGCGTCACCACGCCAAGCAGAGTGCTGTCACCACGCTCCCCGAAGATGACGGGCGCGGCGCCACGATGACCATTCATCGCGAACAGCGCATCTCCCCGTCGCCGCGTGATCTGCGACCCGTCCGCCAGTGTGAAGACCTGTTTCGAGTGGGCCTTCACACCAAGCTTGCGCAGCGTCGCTGACGGCACAACCGAATAGACCGCGCCGGAATCGACGAGGAACTCGACTGAAAGCGTCTTGCGCGGGCGTGCCGGGTTCGCCACGTCGAGCGTGATGTGTGTCAAACCCACTTCAGAGGCATGTTAGCATCGTCCGCCCTTCATTCCCCTTTACGCGCGACCATGTTCTGGTACGAGGAGGGCATGCGTCCTTCGCGGATGGCTCGTGCATCCTCCAGCAGGCGATCGCGCTCCCTGATCGTCAACCGCGCAAACGCCTCGAGGAATTCCACGACTCGCTCACGCTCTCCTTCTTCCAGTAGTCGGTTCACTGGCCGGAGCCATGAGAAAGGCGGCGCGTACTGGATCTCTTCCGATGCCGGTACTTTCACGCTTTCCCGCATGTGATGCACAGCGCGCTCGCGATTTCCGTCGCGAAGCGCGACAGTCGCGAGGACGTGATGGGCGGCCATCACAGCGGCCGCGTAGGCCGGCTCCTGCGCATGCACTGCGGCTATCTTCAGGACTTCTTCGGCGCGAGCCTTCGCCTCGTCGCGCTGCTGCTTACCTGCAGCGAGATCCTTTTTCACGAACTCCGTGACGTCCTCGGCGACATGTAACTCTCGGAGCGCGAGGGCCGCGAGACGATCGGCGTCGGTAGCACGCTCAGGCAGCGTGACGAGCGTTAGCGTTGCGTTGGCAATCTCGAGACCTGGATCGAGTTCCAATGCC
>DASTDQ010000406.1:0-3122 GCA_035710305.1 Vicinamibacterales bacterium
GGACGGTGGCCAGGGGACCCGCCGGGCGGAACCACACGAGCGGCCGTTCCGAGGGGATGCTCGGCAACCCGAGCGACACGACGTCCTCGCCCTGGAGCAGATGTCTCAATCGTCCGCTCCCGGGTCCGCTGGTGAGCCCGCCCCCCATCGCCACCTGCATCACGACGTACGGGCCGCACAGGAGCACGACCACGCAGGCGTACTGCATCGCCGCAGTCGCCAGTTGCCGCCACGCCCGCCAATGCCGTGCGAGCAGGGATGCGCCGACGGCGAAGGCGACCCACATGCCGTAGTCGAATCGAGAATAAAAGGACACCGCGGTCGCGAGCGCGACTGCGGCCAGGCGCGACGGCGCGGGCCGGTCCAGGTAGCGCCACAGGAACAGAAGGGCCAGGGCGGGCACGATGATCTTCGGGTACGAGTACAACCGGGGAAGAATGGCGACGACGAAGAACGACGCCATCGCTCCAAGCGACACCGCGCCGGATATCTCGAGGCCGAGGAAGAAGACCAGAGCCGCCCCGGCCGACAGCAGCGTCACGCAGAGGAGGGCCTCGGCCAGCAACTGGTGTCCGAACCAGAGTCCCGCGGCGGACGCGTAATACTGGAGGGGGCGAGTCGGGTCGAAGAAATCGATGCCGGGGACCGCTCCGTTCAGGATCTCGGTGGCCAGCGCCAGGTACTCGAAGTGGTCGTTGTGGAAGGCAACCTCGAGGAACCGGTACAGGAACGACCCGCCGAACAACACGAGCGCGACGACCCAGACGACTTTCGGGTACTGGGGCAACCAGGCGCGCTTCTCCGTCATCTGATCTCTCAGTCGGAGAACTCCCTGGCCAGGTGCACCCACTCCCCGTTGGGCGCCAGCTCCTGATACGCGCGCCAATGCATGCGGGCCTCCTGCGAGTGCCCGCTCTTCTCCAGCGTCACGGCCAGGTAGAAGTGCGCGTCGGCGTAGGTCGGGTTGATGCGGAGCGCGTCGCGGTAGCACTGCCGCGCCTCGATGTAGCGGCGGAGGTCGTGAAAGATGTTACCGAGGTTGAAGTGCGATTCGAACACCTCCGGTTCGATCGCGATCGCACGTTCGTACAACGCCTGGGCCTCCACGAGCTCGTTGCGCGAGTAGTGGATGTTGGCGAGGTTGATCAACGCCGGCACCAGGTAAGGGTCGATTTCGAGCGTGCGCCGGTAGGCCGCCAGCGCCGCATCGAAATGCTCCGGATCGCCGTCGTCCAAGGCTGACGCCGCCGCGAATTCCTGTTCGGCGGTGGAGGCCGGAACTCGAGCGATGTCGCCCATCAGCACCGCCAGCGGCGGCGGCTCGGGGCGCTCGAGCCGGAGGATCTTCGCCGGGCTCGCCTCGAGGCGGAAATCGAACGCGAGCTGGCCGTCGCGCGACGCGAGCAGGTTTCGCAGCACCGCGCGGAAGCTGGCGCCCTCGCCAAGCTCGGCATCTGCCTGCCTGATGATGGCCAGATCGCCGAAGGCGAAGAAGACTTCGCCGTGCGCGCGGTGCGAAGGGCGGATGAGCCCCCATTTCTGCATGTAGCGGAGGTGATCCTCGCGCAGGTGCGTGGATCGCTCGAGCACCTGGCGACGCGAGAGAGCGCTGGGACCAGGAGTAGCCACGGCGTCATCACTATAAACTACATGCAGCTTCACTCATCATGCTGCTTGCTGGCGACGTCGGCGGTACCAAGACGCTGCTCGGCCTCTTCGAGCGCGGCAGCGGCCGTCCCGTGCCGGTCGCCACGCACAGCTACGCGACGACGTCGTTTGCCACCTTTCCCGACATCCTCGACGCCTTCGCGCGAGACGCGGGGCCGTTCAGGATCGAGGCGGCCGCGGTGGGCGTGGCGGGCCCGGTCGTGCACGAGTACGCCCGGCTCACCAACGTCAACTGGCACGTCGCCCGCGATGAACTCGCGGCCCGTGTGGGCGGCGCCCGCGTTCACCTGCTGAACGATCTCGAGGCGATCGCGTACGCCGTCGAGGTTCTGTCGCCGGACGAGATCCTCGTTCTTCAGCAGGGGGAGCCGAATACGGTTGGCGACGCGGCGGTGATCGCGGCGGGCACCGGCCTGGGGCAGGCCTATCTGCGGCGCGTGAACGGGAGGCTGACACCCGCCCCCTCCGAGGGCGGGCACGCGGACTTCGCGGCGCGGACCGATCGCGAAATGGAACTGGTCCGGATGCTTCGCGAACGCGTCGGCCGCGCCGAGGTCGAGCAGGTGCTCAGCGGGCCGGGCCTGTTGAACCTCCACCGCTTCACGCACCGTGGCGGACAGTGCCAGGTCGTGGACGATCTGAGCGCGGCGGACGCTCCCGCCGCCGTCTCCCGGGCAGGCCTGGGAGGCCGCTGTCAGGGGTGCGCGGAGGCGCTCCGCATGTTCGTCAGCGCGTATGGCGCTGAGGCAGGGAACCTCGCGCTTCGAGGGTTGACGCTGTCGGGCCTGTACGTGGGCGGCGGCATCGCACCGAAGATCCTCTCGGCGCTCTCGAACGGTACGTTCATGGAGGCGTTCCTGGCCAAGGCGCCGCTCGTTGACCTGCTCGCGAAGATCCCGGTGAAGGTCATCCTGAACGCAGAGGCCGGGCTGATCGGCGCGGCGATCTGCGCCCAGGAACTGTGATAGAAGGGGGCTGTCGTCATGCGCACGCGCATTCGGGACCTGGCCGTCGTCATCGCCGCCGCGCTCGGCTTCTGGCTCGCCGGCATTGAACGTCCACTGGCCCAGGGCGAGGCGATCGCCCGGACACCGAGCGCGGCCAAGCCCGCGCCCACGCCGCGAACCGCGGATGGCAAGGTGGATTTCTCGGGCATCTGGGGCGCCGACCGCAAGTTCATCTACGACATCAACGATGCGCTGAAGCCGGGCGAGTCGCTGCCAATCCAGCCGTGGGCCCTCAAGGTCACGCTGGAGCGCCTGTCGAAGGACGACCCCGAGGCCCTGTGCCTGCCCACCGGTGTTCCGCGGCAAGCCCCGTACCCGTGGCGCATCCTCCAGACGCCGACGCACATGTTCTTCCTCTTCGAGGGGAACATCCACAGCTACCGGCAGATCTTCATGGACGGCCGGACACATCCCGACGATCCCGACCCAACGTGGTACGGCCACTCC
>DASTDQ010000407.1:0-3800 GCA_035710305.1 Vicinamibacterales bacterium
GCCTCGCGCGCAGCCTCGATCACCGGGAGGCATGACGGCGCTGATGTTCGCCTCGCGCGAAGGCTGCCTGGACTGCGTGGCGGCTATGATCGAAAAGGGCGCGGCGATCGACCTTCCCGATCCCGAGGGCGTGACGCCGCTGCTGTGGGCCATCTGGAACACGCGCTTCGACGTGGCGAAGTACCTGATCGAGCATGGCGCGAACGTCAACCGGTTCGACTGGTGGGGCCGCACGCCGTTGTACCTGGCGGTGGACTACGTGACGCTTCCGCACGGCGGGCGCCCCGACCAGCCGTCGCTCGACCAGACGCTGCCGATCGAGATCGTGAGGCTCCTGCTCGCAAAGGGAGCGGATCCGAATCCCCAGCTGAAGATGCCGGCGCCCATGAGGGCCACCGGCAACGATCGCGGCCTCGATCCCATGCTGGCGGCGGGCACGACGCCGCTGATTCGCGCGGCAAAGGCGATGGACGTCGAGTCGATGACGGCGCTGCTGGAGCTCGATGCGGATATCTCGCTGACGACGAGCCGCAGGATGACGGCCACGCTCGCCGCCTCCGGCATGGGCTCGACCGACGCGGATACGCGCGGGTACTTCACGACCTCCGACGTGCAGGAGCGCGCCATCGCGGCGCTCGACCTGATGTTCCGCCACGGCGGCCCGATCAACGGCAGGGCCGGCCAGTTCGATCAGGTCCCGCTGCACGGGGCCGCGTTCTGGGGCTGGAATCGCGTGGTCGAGTACCTGCTGCAGAAGGGCGCGGAGATCAACCTGGCCGACAGCCGCGGCTACACGGCCGTCGATTACGCGATGGGCCGTGCCGGCGGCAACAGCCGCGGCGGCCAGCGCATCGACGTCCACGTGGACACGGCGGACCTGCTGATGTCGAAGGGCGGAGTCGCGGGTACGCCCAAGAAGCCATCGCCCGCCGCCCCGGGCGGCCGTTAGATCAGGCCAGAACCCTCGTTCGTCCCTGCTCGCCACGAAGAACTTTTCCTGACTGCTGGCCCCCTATAATCAGCGTCGAACCATGAAGGCGGGGGACACTCTTGGACCCTACCAGATCCTCGCCAAGCTGGGCGAAGGCGGAATGGGGGAAATGTATCGAGCGACGGATACGAACCTTGCCCGGCAGGTTGCGATCAAGGTCCTTCCTGATGCGGTGGCGTCGGATGCCGAACGACTCGCGCGCTTCGACCGCGAAGCCAAGACACTTGCCGCACTGAACCACCCGAGGATCGCGGCTATTTATGGTCTGGAGAAGAGCGGCGGCCAGATCGCGCTGGTGATGGAGTTGGTCGAGGGGCTGACGTTGGCGGATCGGATTGTCGAGAGTCCCGTTCCAGTGGACGAGGCGATTCTCATTGCGAAGCAGATCGCCGAGGCGCTGGAAGCGGCACACGAGCAGGGCATCGTCCACCGCGACCTGAAGCCGGCGAACATCAAGCTGCGGCCGGATGGCACGGTGAAGGTGCTGGACTTCGGGCTGGCGAAGGCGATGGAGCCACGCGCAACCTCGTCGAGCCAGTCGAATCTTCCGACGATCACGACGCCGGCCATGACGCGGGCGGGGCTGATTCTGGGCACGGCGGCGTACATGAGCCCCGAGCAGGCCAGAGGCCGGCCCGTCGATCGGCGCGCCGACATCTGGGCGCTCGGAACCGTGCTCTTCGAGATGCTCGCTGGTCAGCGGGCGTTTGATGGCGAAGACACAACGGAGACACTGGCCGCCATCGTCAAGAGCGAGCCGGATCTGAATCGCCTTCCCGAGGCCACACCGGCCAGAGTGCGCGAGATCATCCAGCGGGCGCTCACGAAGGATCTCCACGATCGTTTTCAGGATATCGGCGACTTTCGGTACGAGCTTGGAAGAGCCGCAGCCGATCGGGGCGGCTCGAGCGCGCCGGTCCGACGCACCTCGCGCTGGTTCGCAACCGTTGCGGGACTCGCGGGCGCCGTGGTCGTGACTGCCGCCGTCACCGGCGCACTGATCTTGTGGCTGCGACCCGGCCGCCCGCAGGGAATCGTGCGCCTGACCATTGGGCCCGCGGCCGACAATCCGCTGAGAGTGGTGAACACGGACCCCAGCGTGGCGATCTCGCCTGACGGCCTCCACGTGTTCTACAACTCGGGACGCGACATTCCAAGCGGAGGCATCACGCGGCGCGACCTCGATCGCCTGACCGCGTTGAGGCTGGATGGGTTGCCCTCCAACATCGACTCGCCGTTCGTCTCTCCCGATAACGAATGGCTCGGATTCGACGACGGCGGGGCGCGGCTTCGACGCGTGGCGATACAAGGAGGACCGCCGAACACGATCAGCGCCATCGATGGCGCGCTGAGGGGCGCCAGCTGGGGCGTCGACGACACCATCGTCTTTGCGACCGTCGCGCCGGCGACCGGGCTCTTTCGCGTCAAGGCGTCCGGCGGGGAACCCGAGTTGCTCACGAAGCCTGCCGATGGCGAGGGCGATCACCTCTGGCCCGACATTCTTCCGGGAGGACGAGGCGTCCTCTTCACGATCGTCCCGGCCGGTTCGATCGCAGAGGCATCGATCGCGCTGCTGGACTCGAACACGCGTGCGTATCGCGTCATCGTTCGCGGGGGGAGCGCCCCGAGGTATCTGCCCACGGGCCATATCGTCTATGGCGAATCCGGAAAGCTCCGGGCCGTGGTCTTCGATCTCGACCGGCTCGAAGTGAAGGAGCCCTCCCGCCTCGTGCTCGAGGGCGTTCGTACCGAATACAATGGCGCAGCCCACTTCAGTGTCGCCGGCAACGGCTCGCTGACCTACATCGCCGACCCGCCAGCTGCCGCACGGCCTGGGCGCGTCGTCTGGGTCGGGCGCGACGGACGCGAACAGGACTCCGTGACGGCGTCGGAGCTCGAGTCACCCAGATACCTGCGACTCTCGCCCGACCGGCAGCGGCTGGCGCTCGCTGTCGGCCGCGACATTTGGGTCTACGACCTCCGTGGCCGGCCGCCGATCCGGCTCACAACCCAGGGTGCCACCGATCCGTTGTGGTCTCTCGACGGCGCGCGAATCTTCTACCGGGTAGAGAACTCCCGGCGCAGTGTCGTCGTTCTTCCGTCGGATGGCGGCGGTGGCGAACCGAAGGCTACATCCCCCGAGGGATCGTTTGCGCCGCGAGGATGGGATCGCGCGGGTCGTACGCTTCTCGCCCTCCATTTCGATGGTCCGCAGCGGGACATCGTGCAGTGGTCTCTGGACAACCCGGACGTCTTCGAACCCGTGGTACGGACGCCCTCGTTCGACGGCGGCTTCGGCATCGCTATGTCACCAGACGGGCGCTGGCTTGCGTACGCCTCGGATCGCGACGGCGCGCAGCAGATCTGGGTCCAGCCCTACCCGGGACCTGGTGTCGCACGGCGCGTGTCGCCGCGCGGCGGTATTCATCCGGTGTGGTCCCCGAACGGCAGAGAGCTTTTCTATGTCGACGGGGAACGACTGATGTCTGTCGTCGTCGGTCGCGAAGGCGACTTTCCCTTTGCCACTGCGACAGCGCTTTTCAGCCACGCGTTCGCGCCACCCAGCGAAGGTACGCCCGACTACGACGTGGGAAGCGATGGTCGCTTCCTGCTGATCAAGAGTAGCGAGACCGCGCGTTTTGCCGAGCCGCAGATTGCGGTGGTGCTCAACTGGTTCGAGGAACTGAAGCGCCTCGTGCCGACCGACTGACGTCGGCTGGTTCTAGGAACATTCTGCTTCACGGCCGTCGATTACGCGATGGGCCGTGCCGGCGGCAACAGCCGCGGCGGCCAGCGCATCGACGTCCAC
>DASTDQ010000408.1:0-2655 GCA_035710305.1 Vicinamibacterales bacterium
GACCGCCAACATCTGGGTCGTGCTCGGCGAGAAGACCTGCGCTGGACAGGGCTACGCGAGCCGAGCCACGTCGATGATGCTCACTCTCGGGTTCACCCGGCTGGGCCTCCGGTCCATCCACACCTGGATCGTGGAGCACAACCCGTCGGTCCGCGTAGCGAAACGCGTCGGCTTCAAGCCGATTGGCCGGCAGCGGCAGTGCCACTCCATCGACGGCCACGTCTACGACCGGCTGTGGTTCGACCTGCTGGCCCACGAGCACGAGGAAATTCAGGATGCCACACACCGTCGATCTGCGTGATCGCATCACTCGGTTGTTCGCGGACACGATGCACGTCGAGGTCCCGTCGGTCGACACGGATCTCTTCGAGGTCGGGGCCCTCGATTCACTCGCGTTCGTGGAGCTGCTCCTTCGACTGGAGGAGGACTTCAATGTCAGGACAACGGCTGATGATCTGGTCGTCGAGAACTTCCAGTCCATTTCACGCATAGCCGAGTTCGTGGCGAGGCGATCGGGCAGCACCCACGCCACGCCCGATTCATAGACGTCACCGGCGCGCCGCACGCGCCAGACCCGTATGCAAACAGCTACCCGCAAGCGCACGTTGCGCCTCCTGTCGAACGGCCTGTACGTCATCACGTCGTCGAACGGCGACCGGTACGGCGGCGCCACGGCCAGCTGGCTGTCGCAGGCCTCCTTCAAGCCGCCGCTGGTGATGGCGGCGATCCGCCCGGAGAGCAACGTCTTCGAGTGCCTGGTCGAGAGTCGTCGAGCCGCCGTGCACGTGATCGGATGCGGGCAGAAGGACATGGCGGAACGGTTCTTCCGGCCGACCACGGTCACAGGTTGGACGATGAACGGCGAACCCTTCGCTCCGGGCCTGACGGGGGTCCCCGTGCTGCAGAACGCGGCCGCATTCTTCGAATGCATCGTGCGCCACATCTGCAGGCTGGGCGATCACGCCATCGTCGTGATGGAGGTCGTCGAGGCCGAGTGCCGGGCCCAGATCCAGCCGCTCACCGTTGCGGCCTCGCCGTGGGAATACGGTGGTTGAGCACGCTGAAATGGTCATCATGGTCAACAGTTCACGCCACGTTGGTGAGTCGCCATGCGGACGAAAGCCCTTACGATCCGGCTCGCAGCGGCACATGCTGCCGCGCTCCTCTTTCTTGGCTGGATGTCGCCGGCACCGGCGATCGCACAGACCAGCGGTCTCAGTGTCACCATCACCGCGCCAAAGCCGGGCTCTACGGTCAAAGGGACGATCAACGTGACCGCAAGCGTGACCATCGCTGGTTCTGCGACCGTCCTCGGCGTGCAGTTCCGGCTCGACGGCGCCAATCTGGGTGCGGAAGACACGGCCGCGCCGTACTCGACCACGTGGAACACGCTCCCTGTCCCGCAGGGGTGGCATCTGCTGACGGCGGTTGCGCGGGACTCCGCGGGCGCAACGGCCACCTCCTGGCCGGTCGTCGTGAAAGTGTTCAACAAGACCGAGCCGCCCGTTGTCGCGATCACGTCGCCTGCGGCCGGTGACACGGTCGCCGGTACGACGACAATCAGCGCCAGCGCCTCGGACAAAGACGGTGTCGCCGGCGTCCAGTTCCAGCTCGAGGGAGTCAATCTGGGCGCTGAGGACACAACGGCGCCGTATTCGATGTCCTGGAACACGGCGACTGCGGTGAACGGCTGGCATCTGCTGACAGCGGTGGCCCGCGACACGGCCGGCAATGCCGCCATCTCCCTGCCCGTGCCGTTCAAAGTATCCAACCCCGCCGATACGGTGCCACCAACCGTCGCGATCAGCGCGCCGTCGAACGGCGCGACAGTGACGGGAAGCGTCACTGTGGCGGCGACCGCGTCGGACAACGTCGGCGTGACGTCGGTGGAGTATTCCGTGGACGGTGCTCCTCTGGGGGCGGACACCACGGCCCCCTACTCGGTGTCGTGGGACACGGTTGCCGCCACCGACGGCTCGCATGTCTTGTCCACCGTGGCTCGGGACGCCGCGGGCAACAGCGCCTCGTCCAGCGTGGTCGTGACGGTGGCGAACGCCGCCACGCGGGTAGAGGACGCTGAACCTTCGATTGCCTACACGCCCGGCACCGCCGCTCCCGGCCTGCCCCCGGGGTGGTGGCAGGGCAGCCGGAGCCGTGACTGGAGCGGCCGCACCTCCTCGTTCAACCGATCGGCCGGCGCGCGCGCGACGTTTTCATTCGTCGGCACCTCGGTGAGCTGGGTTGGCTTCCGGGCGCCGTGGGCGGGAATCGCCAGGGTCCATGTGGATGGCGCCTTCGTCACAGAAGTGGACCTCTTTTCGCTGACGGAGCAGACGCAGACCAGCGTCTTCAGCGCGACTGGTTTGATCCCTGGCCCTCACACGCTGACCGTCGAATCAACCGGTCGCAAGCACGGGGGCGACTCCTGCGCTCCCGGGCCGGACTGCGCCTCGGATTACGCCGTCGTGGTCGACGCTTTCGACGTGGCGCCCGCGTTCGCGCCGGCCGTGGCGAGCGCGCGAATCGAGGAAACGACCGCGAGCTACTCGGCCGGCTGGACGCAAGGCGACGCGGGCGCGGCCTGGAGCGGCGGCTCTGCGGCCATTTCTGCGACTCCAGGAGCGCAGGCGATGTTCACCTTCGTCGGCACGTCGT
>DASTDQ010000409.1:0-4587 GCA_035710305.1 Vicinamibacterales bacterium
AGCTCGTCGAGCGTCGTCGCGCCGCCAATCGAACGCCCGTGGGCGAACCGCGAGACCAGCGCTTCGAGCGAATCGCCCCCTGTGGCCGCGGATGGCGCCCCGCCTGAACGAACCCAGTCCCGAATGGCGCTCCGCTTCAGCTTGCGTGTGCCTTCCGTTCGCGGAAGCTGCGAGCCCGGCCACACCGACCACGTTCGCACGCGCTGGTGGTCCTGCAGCACCGCGTTTGCGCCACGGATCGCGTCAGCCGGCTCGATGCCCGGCTCGAGCACCAGCACCGCGTGCACCCGTTCCTGCGCGCCCTCGAGCGCCCCTACCGCCGCCGATTCTCGAACGCCCTGCTGCACGTCGAGCACGCGCTCGACGTCCTCGGGAAACACGTTCAGCCCGTCAGGCGTGACGATCATTTCCTTCTTCCGGCCCCTGATGAACAGCCGGCCCTGCTCGTCGCGCTCGCCGATGTCTCCTGTGTGGAACCAGCCGTCGGAGTCGAGGACGCGCAGCTCGCTCGCTGAGGCCTCGGCCCTCTCTGAGGCCTGAGGCCTGGGCCCTGGGGCCTCGTAGTACCCGCTCGTGACGTTCTCGCCGCGGACGAGGATTTCGCCGTCGTCCGCGATCCGAATCTCCACGCCCTCGATCGGCGTCCCCACCGAACCCTTGCTGGTCTTGAATGGATGGTTCAGCGTGACGATGGGCGCCGTTTCGGTGAGGCCGTATCCCTGAATCACCGCGAAGCCCAGCCGCCGCCAGAATTCCTCGATATCGGGCGGCAGCGGAGCCGCCCCCACGACGAACGCCCAGAACTTCAAGCCGAGCGCCTTGTGCACGCGGCGGTACCTCCACCACCGGCCCGGAATCGAGATGCCGGGCGGCGGGGCAGTGGCCGCCTCCGGAAACGCGTGCACGACGTGGTCCCGCAGGACGCCGAGGATTTTGGGCACCGAGACGAGCACCGACACGCGGCGCGACCGGATCAGGCTCAGCAGATCGTGCGGGTTGAAGCTCCGCGTGAAGATCACCGTGCCGCGCACCATGGGTGGGATGCTCGTCGCCATCGACTGCCCGAACATGTGGCTGAGGGGAAGGAGGTTGAGGAAGCGAATCGGGTTGAACGGCCAGGCGTATTTCCGATACTTCATCACCTCGCGTTCGACCGGCACGATGTTGGCCAGCACATTCCGATGCCGGATGACGACGCCCTTGGGCTCGGCGGTCGCCCCGGAGGTGAAGATCACCTGGGTGACGTCGTCGCGTGAAATCGGCACGGTGGGCATGGGGCCCTCTGCGTGCCAGTCGAGGTCGCGGAATCGCCACACCTGGAAAATGGGGTCGGGAGTCATTTCTCGAGGGCTGATAAATGACTCCCGACCCCCTTTTATCTCCACGTCGTCGCCGACCAGAATCACGCGGGCTGACACCAGTTGGCGGACCTTGAGGACGAAGTCGATCGACGACCGATAGTCGATGGGGACGACGATGGCGCCGGTCAGCAGGCAGCCCCAGTAGCAGACCACCCATTCCGGCCTGTTCTCTCCCCAGAACACGACCTTGTCGCCTTTGCCGATTCCGGATTCGCCGAGCCTGGCCGCAAAGCCGCGCGCCGCGCGTCCGACGTCCGCGTAGCCGTGCACGCGACGCCGGTAGCCGTCGTCGTAGACGAGGAAGTCGCCCGTGATCTCGACCAGGTCCCGAAAGAAGTCGATGAGCGTGTCGCGGCGCACCTGTGAATTATCATGCGGAAGGCCTCAGGGCTCAGGGCCCAGGCCCCAGGATCATGACCTCTCCTTCCTCGACGAGCGTCGGTGCGCAGTACGACAGCCTGCTGCAGTCGGCGCTGCGTCAGTTCTTCGAGCGGGCGAGCCTCGATACCGAGCCGAGTGCCTCGGCGTCCCCGGACGCGCGCCTGTCGATCGAGCCTTCCGCGAACCCGGCCGCGCTGATCGTCCGCTGGTTCGGGACGCGCTACACGCTGCGGGTGCCGGGCCGGTGGATGTTCACCTCGCACGAAGTCAGGCTCGCTCAGGCGATTGGCGCGGTGCTGGCCGCGCGCGTCAGCGCAATTCACGACCCGCGGATCATCGCCGAGCGGGGAGACCTGTTCCGCGGTGCGATCGAGGACCGCTACGTCGGTGCGTTTCTGGATCCGCGCTCGTACGCGATCGAGGCTCGAGAGGCGAGGGCCGATCGCGTGGCCTCCGTCATCGAGCTGCTCCGGGTGGCGGCGCTGTCGAGCTACGAGAACAGGCCTATCTCGACCGGCGTCCTGCTGCTTGGCACCCTGGAGGATCCGTGCCGGCCAGGCGCGGCATTCCCGGCGTCTTCGCCGGCGTATACGGAGTCACTGACGGCAATCAAGAGCTTCCACCGGCTTGCGGACGGCGTGCGGACGGTGTTCCTGGCCAACGCCGAAGGCCGCCTGCTCGACATCATCGACATCGAGCGGTGGGGCAACCAGGCCTGCCGGAATCAGACGGTGCAGGTGCCGTGCGCGAAGGTGTTTCAGCCGCACGCCAGGGCCACGCTCCAGCACGGACACATCTGTGCCGTGCTGAGCCCGTCGCGCGAGATCAAGCTCTTCGCCGAGGGCGCCGAGCTGTTCACGTTCCGCGGCGCGTCCTGGCACCTGCTCGATCTGCAGGCCAAGTACCGGCTCTGGGCCGAGGCCGTGGGAGACGAGGCGTTGTCGATGCGGCTCTTTCAGACCGCGCTCGACCTGGCGGACGCTCGCGAAGGCGCCCTGTTCGCCGTCGCCCGTGACGTGGCCGGCGCCGTGTCGAAGCTGGTGGCGCCGGGCGATCGTCTCGACCGATCTCTGGCCAGCACGCGAGAGACGCCGGCAGCGCCATCGCGCCGCGACCTGCTGCACCTGCTGGAAGGCCGATCGATCACCGACCTCGATCCCAACGTCCTGGCCGCGCTGGCGTCGCTTGACGGCGCGATCGTCGTCGATACGAGCGGGCGCCTGCTCGCGGCCGGCGCGATCCTTCGACATCCGGCGACGGCCGAGTCCGAAGCCGGAGGCGTCGTCGAGGGGGCGCGTACTACGGCCGCGCTTGCGGCCAGTCGGTACGGCCCGGTGCTCAAGGTGAGCGAGGACGGCGTGATCACGTTTTTCGACGGCGAGCGGGTCTGGGATATCTAACCCCGGAACTCGCTTGTGTCCGTGATGTTGCCAACGATCGTGGCTTGCAGGGCAGGCTGTTTGATCAGCGGGGCCTCGGCCGGAGCCCACCAACACAAGCGAGCTGTGGTGTAGCTGGTGGCTGGTAGCTTGCTGCTGGCAGCCGGCAGCAGGTAGCAGCTAGAATGGTTTCCCCCCATGCGCATCTTTCTGACCGGCGCGACCGGATACGTCGGGTCCGCGATTCTCGAGGCATCGCTTCGTGCGGGACACGGCGTGACGGCGCTCGTTCGCGATCCGGAAAAAGCTGAACACGTCACGCTTCGCGGCGCGCAGCCCGTTATCGGCGATCTCTCCAAGCCGGCCGGGTATGTCGCGGCGGCGGAGGAATGCGACGTCATCATCCACGCCGCGTTCGATCGGTCGAAGCACGGCGTCGAGATCGATCGACTCGCGATAGAGACGCTGCTCGGCGTGGCGGCCCGTCGCATCGATGCGCGCGAGAAGGCAAGCGTGCTGTACACGTCCGGAGTCTGGGTGCTCGGCGACACCACTGGACCCGCGGCGGAGGACGCTCCCCTCAGGCCGACGCCCCTGGTGTCGTGGCGCCCCGAGCACGAGGGGCTCGTGTGGCGGATGTCGCGCGGCGGCCGTATTCGGACGGCCATCGTCAGGCCGGGGATCGTCTATGGCGGGGCCAGGGGCATCATCAGCGACCTGCTCAAGGACGCCCGAAACGGCCTCGTGCGGGTGATCGGCGACGGGAAAAACCACTGGCCGTGCATCTACGACAGGGATCTGGCCGACCTGTTCCTCCGGCTTGCTGTGCACCCGAGCGCGTCCGGCATCTTCCACGCCAACGACGAAGCCGACGAGCACGTCGGGGAGATCGTCGATGCCATCGCGGCCCATGCGATGGTCCAGCAGGCGGTCCGGCACGTCCCGCTTGAGGAGGCGCGGTCCAAGATGGGGCCCTACGCCGACGCCCTGGCGCTGGATCAGATCGTCCGCAGCCCACGGGCGCGGGCGCTCGGCTGGACGCCGTCGCTGCACTCGGTGGCGGGCAACGTCGCCCGGCTGCTCGAGGAGTTCCGCTCGGCGCGCGAAGCAGCAGCCTGACTCGCAGCGCAGTCAGCGGCGCTCAGTCATGTGTTCCACACACGACTGAACGCCGAACCCAGAACAGCGAACCCCACACACGAACCTGAAACTGAACGCGAACCGAGAAGTGAGAAGCGAGAAGTGTGAACTGGAGAGTCGCCGTTCAGTTATCGTCGAAGTCCTGTTTGTCTTCGTCGTCCGCCCCTGGCAGCAGCTCGAAGAAGGCATCGAGGCTTCGGTCGAGCGCGCGGCGCAGTTGCGGGATCGTGCCGTCGATCGTGTGCAGGGTCAGCCCCGCTTCCTGACCGCCCTTCAATTCGAGCCGGGCCTCGTCCACACCGACGAGCGTTCCCTCCGGCACCAAC
>DASTDQ010000410.1:0-5127 GCA_035710305.1 Vicinamibacterales bacterium
GAGGCGCGAGGCGTACGGCTCCACGCCGGCAACCGCTCGGGGCCGCATGAGGTACTGAATCCACTGGTTGTCCCAGTACTCGCGCGCCGTCATCAGCGCGTTCTCGGCGCACCAGGCGATCAGCTTCTCCTTGGTGTCGTAGCCGAGATCGACGAACCCTCGTGCCACGATCGGATCCACCACGAGCAGCGGCTGGCTGTATTGCTCGACGGCGGCAAGCGAGCGCCGCATCTTCTCCTGCCACGTGGCGCGCGGGCCGTAGCCGGCATGCGAGTACCAGCCGCCGAAGAAGATGCTCGCGATGCTGTCCGTGGGCGTGAAGCCCTTCTGCACGTGCAGCGGCTGCCAGGGACTGCGCTCTTCCGCCTCGGGGAGGACCGCGGTATACGCGAGCCAGTTGCCCAGCGAGCCCATGTATGTGTCGCCGGGGATCGATCCGCCCTGCAGGTTCTGCGACAGCAGGCCGTAGGCTCGGCCGATCGTGGCGTTGGCGTGGTTGTAGGGGCCCATCACGCCGATCCCCGAGTTCATGCCGATCTCGTTGCGGATGGGGCCGTTGACGACCGAAATGGTGGCGAACGAGTTCGTGCTGCTGGATCTCGCGGAGATGCCGCTCGAGGCGAGCGCGAGGATCACCGGGAAGTACTCGGGCCGTGCGCCCGCCATGACGGCGTTGACCGCCACCTTCTCCACCGTGAATTCCCAGATTTCACGGAACGCCGTCGGGCGGAGCCGCCCCACGACCTTGTCCGGCGGATGACTGGTCCCCCTGAGCATCGCCTCCACTCGCTCTTCGGTCGGCAGCACGATGGGCAGGGAGTCGGTCCAGTTGTTGTCGATGAACAGCCGGCGGAGATTGTCCTCGGTGTCGGGCTCCACGAGCCGCGGCGTCGTGCGCTCGAACGACAGCCCCTGGAGATCCGCATCGTCTGGCGGGACCGTGAGGCCGTCGAGCACCTCCTGCATGAAGGGCCGCTTCGACACCGGATCGTGCCCTTCGATGTAGGCGCGAAGGTCACCGGGCGAACGGTCCACCACCGGCTGCGGCACGTAGGCCTGCCGCAGGTTCGACATGCCCATGGACAGCGCCGTCGCCTTGCAGAGCCGTGCGAACACGTGCGTGTGCACCGCGATGGAGGGGACGCCGTCCTGCTCCAGCGCCGCGGCGAGCCCGACGACCGTCGGGCTGCAGGTGCTTCAAAGGCCGACGCCCAGAATGGCGGCGTGGCCGTCGGCTCGAATCGCCGCCCGCATCTGCTCGTCGTCTGACCACGTCTCCTTCGGCCGGGCGATTCGGGTCTTCACGGACGGCAACCGCTCGGCGAACCATTGCCGCAGCTGCTCCATGAAGACGTCCGAGTTGTCGAACAGGCAATCGACCAGGTAGACCGTCTTCCCGTCGAGCGTCGAGAGCCGCGGCGCCAGGCGCTTGCCGACGATCTTCGGAGGGTAGCCGCGCGGATCGTGGACCGTGATCATCGCCATGCATCGATCGAGACTGTCCCGCGCAGCGCGCCGCTGATCATCTTCCACGCCCCCTGCGTCTCGCCGCCGGCGACGACGATGTGGATGTCCGAGGGCTCGTAGATCTTGATCACCTCGTCCGGAGGAGCCTTGAGGCGCGACGCATACGGCTCGATGCCGGCCACCGCTTTGGGGCGCAGCAGTTGAATCGATTGATTGTCCCAGTACTCCCGCGCGGTCAGCAGCGCGTTCTCGGCACACCAGTCGATCAGCTTCTCTTTCGTGTCGAATCCGAGATCGACGAATCCGCGCGCGACGATGGGGTCCATCACGAAGAGCGGCGGGCTGTACTGCTCCACCGCCGCGAGGGCGTGCCGCATCTTCTCCTTCCAGGTGGCGCGCGGACCGTAACCGGCGTGCGTGTACCAGCCGCCGAAAAAGACGAAGGCAACGCTCTCGGCCGGCTTGAAGCCCTTCTGCACGTGCAGCGGCTGCCAGGGGCTGCGCTCCTCCGCCTCCGGGATGACCGCCGTGTACGCGTACCAGTTGCCGTGCGATCCCATGTAGGTCTCGTTGGGAACCGACCCGCCCTGGAGATTCTGCGACAGCAGACCGTACGCGCGGCCGATCGTCGCGTTGGCGTGGTTGTAGGGGCCCATCACGCCGATGCCCGAGTTCATCGCGATCTCATTGCGGATCGGGCCGTTGATCACCGAAATCGTCGCGAACGAGGTCGTGCTGCTGGACCTGGCGGTGATGCCGCTGGCGGCCAGCGCGAGGATGACCGGGAAGTACTCCGGCCGCGCGCCAGCCATCACGGCGTTGACCGCCACTTTCTCGACGTCGAATTCCCACGACTCGCGGAACGCCGTCGGGCGGAGCCGTCCGACGATCTTGTCCGGCGGATGACTCGTTCCTTTGAGCATCGCCTCGACGCGCGCCTCCGTCGGCAGCACGATCGGCAACATGTCCGTCCAGTGGTTCTCCACGAACAGCCGCTGGAGGTCGTCCTCGGCTGCGGGCTCCACCAGCCGCGGCGTCGTCCGCTCGAACGAGAGCCCCTGGAGATCCTCGTCCTCGAGCGGCGTTGTGAGGCCGTCGAGCACTTCCTGCATGAACGGGCGCCCGGAAATGGCGTCGGTGCCGTCGATGTACGCCCGCAGACGCTCGGCGGGCTGATCGACGACCGGGTGCGGCGTGTACGCCTGACGGAGGCGCGGCATCCCCGTGGACAGGGCTGTCGCCTTGCAGAGACGCGCGAATCGCTGCGTGTGTACCGCAACCGAGGGAACGCCGCCTTCCTCGAGCGCCGCGGTGAGCCCGACGACCGTCGGGCTGCAGGTGCTTCAAAGACCGATGCCGAGAATCGCGGCGTCGCCGTCCTTGGCGATGGCCGCGCGCATCTCCGGATCGTCCGCCCAGGTCTCCTTCGGCCTGATGATGCGCGCATCGACCGAAGGCAGGTGCTCGCCGAACCACTGTTGCAGCTGGTCCATGAACACGGCCGAATTGTCGAACAGACAGTCGACCAGATAGACCGTCTTGCCATCGAGCGTCGGCAGCCGCGAGGCCAGACGCTTGCCGACCACTTTCGGCGGGTACCCGCGGGGATCGTGCACCGTGATCCGTTGTGTCATAGAGAAGTCATTCTCCCTCACCCAGCCTCCGTGGCTGTGCGCCACCGGCCGTCGTCATCAGCGCGTAGACGTCACACCGACTCTCATCGGCGCTCCGATGAGCCGGGTGCGATCGGCGCCGGGACGGGGACGGAACTTCTGCGGGCGTCCCACGTGCACGTCGGCGGTGTAGAGGCTTCCTTCACTATCGACGTGGAACTGGTGGACCCCCCAGAATCCGCCCGGGAATGCGCCGAACGTGCCCCAGGCGGCGAGCAGACGCCCATTCAAGTCGTACTTGGTGAATTTCTGCGTCTGGCCCGACGCGGACCACAGGAATTGATCGTCGGTCATCAGGAGCGAATACGGCAGCGGGACGTTCGGCCAGGCGTCGAGGAACTTGCCGTTCTCGTCGAAGATCTGAATGCGGTGGTTTGCACGGTCGCTCACGTACACGCGCCGCTGCTTGTCGGTCACGACCGCGTGCACGGTGTTCATGTAGTAGGGTCGGGTCTCGTTGGGCGGCGTGCCGCGCATGCCCCAGGTCATGACGTACTTGCCGTTGCGATCGAACTTCACCACCCGGGTATTGGTGTAACCGTCGCTGACGAAGAACGTGCCGTCGGGCAGAAAGGCCACGTCGGTCGGCCGCGCAAAGTGCGTTTCATCGTTGCCCGGCATCCTCGGCGTGCCCACGGTCATCACGAGCTGCTTGCCGTCGCGCGTGAACTTGTAGATGGCATGCGCGCCGTCATCCACCAGCCACACGTGCCGCTCCGCGTCATAGGGACTCACCAGCACCCGATGTGGCCGCACGAAGAGCTTGTTGTGTTGCTCCCACGACTCCACCAATCGGCCGTTGCGGTCGACGATGTTGACGATGTGATCCCAGCGTGGATGGCGTGAAGGATCCTTCTGCGACAGATCGAATCCGGATGCGTTACGGGTCGGCACCACGTCGCCCGCATTCTCGAGCCGCGGCAGACAGCCCCGGGCGAACACGATCACCCGGTCCGGGCTCTCCGCCCAGATGCCCGCCGTGGACCCGATGACGAAGCCCTCGCCGCACCAGTTCTGTGGCCAGCCCGCCACGAGCTCGTACGATCCCGTGACGTCGCCCCCGCCTTTTTCCGGGGCCTGGGCCAAGGCGCCGGCCACGAGCAGGCCGGCGATCGCCGCCGCACCACTGAGCGTTCTCATACACCCTCCTCGTCTCCGCACCGATGTCTTGCGATCACGCGCGCCATTTGCCGTCTTTCACGTACTGGTCGGCGCTCACCGCGGCCGTCGCTCCATCGCCGGCGGCCGCCGCCGCCCGGCCGGCCGAACCGGATCGGACCGTGCCGGCCGCGAAGAGGCCCGGCAGGGTGCTGCGCATCGCGCCGTCAACCGGGACCCGTCCCGATGCGTCGAGGGCGAGCGCGCTGCCGAGCCACGTGGTGACGGGGGCGAGCCCGACGTACACGAACAGCCCGGCCAGTTCGAGGTCCCCGGTCTTCCCGTCGCCCGCGCTTCGCGTGCGGACGCCGGTCAGTCCGCCGTTGCCGACCGCTTCCTCGACGATGGTGCCAAAGCGAACCTCGATCTTCGGATTCTCGAGCACCCGATGGACGTACGCCTCCTGCGCGGAGAAGGCGCTGCCGCGATGCAGGACGATCACGCGCGCGGCGTGCTGTGCCAGCGTCAGCGCTTCCTGCAGCGCGGAGTCTCCGCCCCCGACGACGCCGACCGTGCGGCCCCGGAGAAGAGGGGCGTCGCAACTCGCGCAGTGGCTGACACCCTTGCCCGTCAGCCGTTCTTCGCCTGGAATCCCGAGCGTCTTCAGCGCGGAGCCCGTGGCAACGACGACGGCGCGGGCCCACACGTCGCCCCCGCTCGTGGTGAGGCGCCACCCTCCTTCGCTGGCCTGAACACCGGTTGCTTCCGCGGCGGTGAACTCCGCGCCGGCCGCGACAGCCTGCTCCTGGATGATCGGGCACAGGTCGTAGCCCGGGACCCCGTCCGGAAAGCCTGGATAGCCGTCGATCCGTTCGATGCTCAGCAGGTT
>DASTDQ010000411.1:0-12852 GCA_035710305.1 Vicinamibacterales bacterium
GTCATGATTCTCGTCATCGACAACTACGACTCGTTCACCTACAACCTCGTGCAGTACCTCGGCGAGCTCGGCGCCGACGTTCGCGTGCGCCGCAACAACCAGGTGACGCTGGGAGAAATCGAGTCGATGGCGCCCGAGCAGTTGCTGATTTCGCCGGGCCCGGGGCGCCCCGAGCACGCGGGCATCACGACGGACGTGATCCGGCGCTTCGGTCCTCGCACGCCGATCCTCGGAGTCTGCCTGGGCCACCAGGCAATCGGGCTCGTGTACGGTGGCACGGTCTGCCGCGCGCAGGTGCCGATGCACGGGAAGACGTCAATCGTGGTCCACGACAGCAAGGGGGTGTTCGCCGGAATCAACGAGCCGTTCCAGGCGGGACGGTACCACTCGCTCGTCATCGGATCCGACGACGTGCCGACGGATCTCGAGGTGGCGGCGCGAACCAAGGAAGACGGGACGATCATGGCCGTGCGTCATCGGACCTACCCGGTGCATGGCGTGCAGTTCCATCCCGAATCGGTGCTGACGGAGGAGGGCAGGAAGATTCTTCGGAACTTCCTCGATCTGTGATGTTTTCCCGCCTCATCGAGAAGCTCGTTCGCCACGAGGACCTCACGACGGAGGAGGCCGCGGCCGCCATGCGTGAAGTGATGGAGGGCCGGGCGGCGCCGGCCGCGCTCGGGGGCCTGCTTGCGGCGCTCGTCATGAAGGGCGAGCGGCCGGACGAGATCGTGGGCCTTGCCCGCACGATGCGCGAGCATGCCGTGAAGCTGTCGGCGCCGGCGGGGGAGGTGTTCGACACGTGCGGCACCGGCGGGGATCGATCCGGTACTTTCAATGTCTCGTCAGCGGCCGCAGTTGTCGTCGCCTCATGCGGGGTGAGGGTGGCCAAGCACGGGAACCGATCGGTGTCGAGCCAATGTGGCAGCGCGGACGTGTTCGAGCGGCTCGGCGTCAACATCGCCGCGCCGCCCGGCGTCGTCGAGCGGGCGCTTCGAGATGCGAGCATCGCGTTCTTCTTCGCCCAGACCTTTCATCCGTCCATGAAGCACGCCGCGCCCGTCAGGCGGGACATGGGTGTGAGGACCACATTCAACCTGCTCGGGCCGCTGACGAACCCGGCCGGAGCCTCGAGGCAGATTGTCGGAGTGCCCAGGCCGGAGCTGACACAGGTGATGGCGCGGGCGTTGATGCAGCTCGGGTCCGAGCGCGCGTGGGTGGTGCACGGAGCGGGCGGGATCGACGAGATCTCGACGACCGGGCACACGAAGGTCTCCGAATGCCGCGACGGCGCCGTGCATACGTTCTTCGTCCATCCCACCGAGTTCGGGATCGCGAAAGCGTCGCCGGCCGACCTGGCCGGCGGTGACGCGTCTACCAATGCAGCCATCGTCGGGCGCGTTCTCGACGGGCAGCGCGGTCCCGCACGGGATATCGTCGTGCTCAACGCCGGCGCGGCCCTGCTGGTTGCGGGCCGCGCCCGCTCGGTTCGCGAGGGCATCGCGGCTGCCGAGGCCGCGATCGATTCCGGGGTGGCACGCGCGACGCTCGACCGCATGGTTCACGCCTCGCAGGCGGAGGCAGTGGCATGACGCGCGCCCCCGACCTGCTCCTGGCGATCGTGGCCGCTACGCGTCGAATCACCGATGTGAGGCGGGAACGCGAGAGCCAGGCCGCGCTCGAGCGGCGGGCCGCGGCAGCGTCGCCTCGAGGGGACCGTTTCGTGTCCGCGCTGGGCAGGGCCGGAAGGACGAACGTGATCGCCGAGTGCAAGCGGCGCTCGCCGTCGCGCGGAGTGCTCGCGGCCAATTACGACCCGGCCGCCATCGCGCGCTGCTACCAGGCGGGCGGGGCCGTTGCCGTGTCGGTCCTGACCGAACCGACGTTCTTCGACGGCGGTCTCGAGCACCTGTCGGCCGTCCGGCGGGCCGTCGATCTGCCTCTCCTGCGCAAGGACTTCATCGTCGACGACTATCAGCTGCTGGAGGCACGTGCGAGCGGGGCCGACGCCGTCCTGCTGATCGTGGCGGCGCTCGAGCAGGACGACCTCGTTCGCCTGCAGGTCCGGGCCTCCGAGCTCGGGCTCGCGGCGCTCGTGGAGGTCCACGACGAAGAGGAGCTGACGCGGGCGATCGACAGCGGAGCGCAGGTCGTTGGCGTGAACAACCGGAACCTTCGCACGCTGAGCGTGGATGTGAACGCCTCGCGGCGGCTTGCCGGCCGGATGCCGGCTGACGTGATCGCCGTCAGCGAGAGCGGCCTGAGCACGCACGGCGAGCTGCGGGAGCTGTCGAGCCAGGGATACCGCGCGTTCCTCGTTGGCGAGCGATTCATGACGGCGCCGGATCCGGCAAAGGCGATTACGGAACTGTTAGGGGGTCGGGAGTCATTTTCCGACGGGAGTGTCCGCGGAAAATGACTCCCGACCCCATTATCAAGATCTGCGGGATCACGCGCGCCGCCGACGCGTTGCACGCCGTGGAGGAAGGCGCGACGGCGCTCGGGTTCGTGTTCTGGCCGAGGAGTCCACGGGTGATTAGCCGTGAGCGGGCGAGGGACATCATCGCTACGCTGCCGGCGCACGTGACGATGGTGGGCGTCTTCGTGAACGAGTCGGCGGACGGCATTCGACGGGTGGTCGAGGCGACAGGCATCCACGCCGTGCAACTGCACGGCGACGAGAAGCCGCAGGACGCCGACGGCATCGATCTGCCGATCTTGAAATCGGTGTCGCTCGATGACGCGGCCGAGCAATCGAGCGTCTGGCCGGAGGACACGACCCTGCTGCTGGATGTCGCCGATCCGGTCCGCCGCGGCGGGACGGGCGTCGTCATCGACTGGGCACGCGCGGCGGAGGTGGCGCGGCATCACAGGGTCGTCCTGGCGGGCGGGCTGACGCCCCTCAACGTCGAGCAGGCCATTCGAACCGTGAGCCCCGTCGGCGTAGACGTGTCGTCGGGCGTGGAGGAGTCGCCAGGCGTGAAGAACGCGGAGAGAGTGTCGTCGTTCCTGTCGAGCGCCCGTCGCGCGTTTGCCGCGCTGCAGAAACGAACCTTATGAACCCCGTGAACCCTGCGAACCTGGACGGCCCCGTCTTCGGCGCTCGCGATCCGGACGCCCGCGGGTACTTCGGCGCGTACGGAGGACGCTTCGTTCCCGAAACGCTCGTTGCGCCGATCGAGGATCTGACGGCGGGCTATCTCGAGGCGCGCGCCGATGCGAGCTTCGGCGACGAGCTGTCGCGGCTGCTGCGCCACTTCGCGGGCCGGCCGACGCCGCTCTACGAGACGCAGCGGCTGGCCATCGAGGCCGGCGGCGTCGTCGGGGCGAGTGGGGCGAGCAGGGTGCGCATCCTGCTCAAACGCGAAGACCTGACGCACACCGGTGCGCACAAGATCAACAACGCACTCGGCCAGGCGCTGCTGGCCCGGCGCATGCGGAAGACGCGCGTCGTGGCCGAGACGGGCGCGGGCCAGCACGGCGTCGCTACGGCGACGGCGTGCGCGCTTCTCGGACTGGAGTGCTGCGTTTACATGGGCGCGGAGGACATGCGCCGGCAGGCGCTCAACGTGGTGCGGATGGAGCTGCTCGGCGCGACCGTGCGGAGAGTTGACTCCGGCAGCAGGACGTTGAAGGACGCCATCAACGAGGCGATGCGCGACTGGGTGAGCAACGTTGGCAACACCTACTACCTGCTCGGGTCGGCGCTTGGCCCGCATCCATACCCGCTGATGGTCCGGGAGTTCCAGTCGGTGATCGGCCGCGAGGCCCGCAGGCAGATGCTCGAACAGACGGGCCGGCTTCCCGACGTCGTCGTGGCGTGCGTTGGTGGAGGCAGTAATGCCATCGGCATCTTCGACGCGTTCCTCGACGACAGATCCGTGAGGTTGATCGGCGTTGAGGCCGGTGGCGAGAGCATCTCCCCGGGCCGCCACGCTGCCCGGTTCGCCGGCGGCAGCACCGGCGTGCTGCAAGGCACGCGGACGTTCGTCCTCCAGGACGAGGCGGGCAACATCGAGCTCACCCACTCGATTTCGGCGGGACTCGACTACGCGGCCATCGGGCCCGAGCACGCGTGGCTGCGCGACCTCGGACGAACGGAGTACGCCTACGCGACCGACGCGGAGGCGCTCGAGGGGTTTCAGACGCTCGCGCGTCTCGAGGGCATTCTGCCGGCGCTCGAGTCGGCGCACGCGGTGGCGTACACCTGCCGTCTTGCCCGCGACCTTCCGGATGGTTCGGTCGTCCTCGTGAACCTGTCGGGGCGCGGCGACAAAGACGTTCAGAGCGTGGCGGAGGCGCTTCGATGAGCCGGCTGGAGGAGACGTTCGCGCGGATCCGGGAAGGCGGCAAGCCGGGGTTGGTGACCTACATCACGGCGGGCGACCCGGACCTTTCGAAGACACGCGGAGTGCTGAGCGCGCTGGATCGCGCCGGTGCCGACGTAGTCGAGATCGGCGTGCCGTTTTCGGATCCGCTGGCGGACGGGCCGGTCATCCAGAGGGCGACCGAGCGGGCGCTCGCCTCCGGCACGACGCTCACCCGCGTCCTCGATCTGGTAGCCGAGGCGCGGGCCGACCTCAGGGCGCCGATGGTCATCTTCAGCTACGCCAACCCGATCCTCCGGCTTGGCACGGAGCGATTTGCCGATCGCGCCCGCGAGGCGGGCGTGGACGGCGTGCTGGTGCTCGACCTGCCCATCGAGGAGGCGGACGACTTCCGGAACATGCTGCGGAGGCGGGGGATTGATACAATTCTCCTGCTCAGTCCGACCACCACCGACGACCGCCTGAGAAAAGCCGGGGCCCTCGGCAGCGGTTTTCTCTACGCCATTTCGCGCCTTGGGGTGACGGGCGCGCGCGACCGCATCGCCGCAGGCGCCCGTGAGATGGTGGAGCGCATCAGGCGTGTCAGCCGGCTGCCGGTGGCGCTCGGCTTTGGCATCTCCAGCCCCGAGCACGTTCGGGAAGTGGGCCAGTGGGCGGACGCCGCCGTCGTCGGGAGCGCGCTCGTCAGCGTCATGGCCGAGGCCGGGGCGACAAACGATCTCAACACGCGGGTGGAGGAGTACGTGCGTTGGCTGAAGTCCTGACCATCGAGGAGTTGCGGAACCGGATCGACGTGATCGACGAACAGCTCGTGCGCCTGCTGAACGTACGGGTGGCGTGCGCGGTCGAAGTCGGCCGGCTGAAGCACGAGGCGGCGCTCCCGATTTACCAGCCGGAGCGCGAGGCCGAAGTGCTCAACAAGGTGAGGCGCTCGGCCACCGATCTCGCCGGGCCGCTGACGGCCGAGGCGGTGGTGCGGATCTTCGAGCGGGTGATCGACGAAGCGCGCCGGGCGGAGCGCGTCGCAAGCGATCGGCGGGACGGTTCACGTTCAGGGATGGGAGAGTAGTCATGGTCGTCGTCATGAAGGAGCGGGCCACAGAGGGGCAGATCGACGCGGTCATCGCACGGTTGATCGAGCTCGGCATGGACGTGCACCGGTCCTCCGGCGCCACGCGCACCGTGCTGGGCGTCGTGGGCGCGCACAAGGTGGACCCGGAGCTCATCGGCATCCTCGACGGAGTGCACGAAGTGCTCCGCATCTCGGAGCCCTACAAGCGCGCCAGCCGCAGCTTCAAGCCGGAAGACACCGTGGTCGCGCTGGAGGACGTACGCGTCGGGGGCGACGAAGTGATCGTGATGGCAGGACCGTGCTCGGCAGAGACCGAGGAGCAGGTCATGGCCAGCGCGGCCGCGGTCAAGCGCGCGGGCGCCAAGATTCTTCGCGGCGGCGCCTTCAAGCCGAGAAGCTCACCCTACAGCTTCCAGGGCCTTGGCGAAGAGGGCTTGCAGATGCTCCGGCGCGCCGCCGACGCCCACAACCTGAAGCTCATCTCCGAGGTGATGGACATCAGCCAGATCGAACTGGTCGGCCGCTACTCGGACATCTTTCAGGTTGGCGCCAGGAACATGCAGAACTACACGCTGCTCCGGGAGCTGGGCCACGTGCGCAAGCCGGTGCTGCTCAAGCGAGGCATCTCGGCGACGATCGAGGAATGGCTGTTGTCGGCGGAGTACATCCTGGCCGGCGGCAACAACGACGTGATCCTCTGCGAGCGCGGTATCCGAACGTTCGAGACCGCCACGCGCAACACGTTCGACATCTCGGCGATTCCCGTGGTGAAGAAGCTGTCGCACCTTCCGATCGTCGCGGATCCGAGCCACGGCGCCGGCCGCCGGGACATGGTGGCCCAGCTCGCGCGCGCGGCGGTGGCGGCGGGCGCTGACGGCCTGATCATCGAAGTGCACAACGATCCCGATCGCGCGCTCAGCGACGGGGCGCAGTCGATGTTTCCCGCGCAGTTCGACAGGCTGATGGCGGAGCTGCGCATCATCGCGCCGGCGATCGGCCGGAGCATCTGCCTCGAGCCGGTGGCCCGCCGAGGCTGGGCGAGGTAGCTACGCCAAACTCCCAAAGCCCAACGCCCAACTCCCAAGAGGCATCGTCGATTGGGAGTTGGGGATTGGGAGTTGGAAGTTGACCATGTCAGACGATCCTCCCTTTCAGAACATCGCGATTGTCGGCCTCGGCCTGATTGGCGGTTCGATCGCGCTGGCGGTCCGCGAACGCTGGCCGTCCGTGCGCGTCGCGGCGATGGACCGTGGGCCCGTGCTTGCGCACGCGATGGGCAGCGGGGCGATCGATCGTACCGTGCAGGACCTGAGCGATCTGAAAGGATCTGACTTGCTGGTGCTTGCGGCGCCGGTCGATCAGAACGTCCGCCTGCTGCCCGAGGCCGCCCGCTGCCTCGGCCCTGACGCGGTGATCACGGACGTCGGGGGCACCAAGCGCGACATCCTCGAAGCAGCGGCCGCGCTGAGCGTGCCACACCCGACCTTCGTCGGCGGCCATCCGGTCGGCGGGGCCGAACGGGGCGGCTTCAGCTTCGCGCGAGCCGACATGTTCCGGGGACGTCCGTGGGTGTTCACGCCAGGCAGCCCGGCGCCGACGCAGGCGGTCGATCGCCTGTGTGACTTCGCGCGCGGACTCGGCGCGCGGCCAACGACGATGGAGGCGGGAGAACACGATCGGCTGATGGCGTTCTTGAGCCACCTGCCCCAGCTGACCGCCAGCGTCCTCATGGAGATCGTGGGAAACGCCGTGACGGCGAGCGGCCTCAAGCTGGCCGGCCGCGGGCTCGTGGACACGACGCGGCTGGCCTCGAGCTCTCCCGACATCTGGCGCGGCGTCTGCGCCTCCAACGCCGACGTCATCGGCGTAGCGCTCGATGCCCTGATCGATCGGCTCGAGCAACTGCGCGGCGGATTGCAGCAAGAAGGGGTCGTCGAAGCGGTGTTCACCGCGGCGGCCAGGTGGCGGGCGGAGCTGATGAAGGGCGACGGGTAGCCACAATGAGTGAAAAGTTCCCGGGCGCGGTACCTGAGGTACGCGTGAGCGATGTGGCCCGAGCCGCCGTTTACTACGAAAACTGCCTGGGCTTCCACTGGGATTGGGGCGCAGAGGGGCTCGGCCAGGTATCCAGGGGAGACTGCAGAATCTTCCTGACCGACAACGCCTTTCGCGGAGACGACAGCACCGGGACGCCAATGGTGATCTGGATCAACCTGGACAGCAAGGCAGACGTAGACGCGTTGTACGAGTCGTGGAGCGGTCGCGGTGCGCAGATTGTGTCGAAGCCCGAGTCACAGCCCTGGCATCTGCACGAGTTCACCGCGAGGGATCTGGACGGCAACCGGTTTCGAGTCTTCTACGACTTTGCCTGGGAGCTGCCTGATCGAGGAGGCCGCAAGGACGACGCCGCCGAGCGCGCGGCGGCTCGGCGTTCAACGCCCGACGTCGTAGGCGGAACGAGTGACGTACGGATCTTCCACATCACGTCGGAACAGGCGTGGACCGACGCGCAAGCACAGGGGACCTACGGCGCGGATTCGCTGGCCAGCGAGGGCTTCATCCACTGCTCCGAGCCGCATCAGGTCGCGTGGGTCGCGAACCAGCGGTTCCGCGGCCGTTCGGATCTCGTGCTGCTCCACATCGATCCCGCTCGCCTTCAGGCGCCCGTCAAGTACGAAAACCTGGAAGGAGGGCGCGAGCTGTTTCCGCACGTCTACGGCGCGGTGCCGGTGTCCGCCGTCGTAAGCGTGACTCGTCTGCTGCCGTCGGACAGCGGCGACTTCAGTTTCTGATCGCCCTTGTCGCCCGGATCTCGTCGATCGCCTGAGGGTTCTCGAGGGACGAGAGATCGCCGGGCGCCTCGCCGATGTACGCGGCCCGGATCACGCGGCGCATGACCTTGGCGTTGCGCGTCTTCGGCAGGTCGCCGACGAACTCGATCGCGCGTGGCTGAAGCGGCTTGCCGAGCCGATCGACCACGAGCGCGCTCAGACGGCTCCGAAGCGCGGGGCCGGCTTCGTGGCCGGGCCGGAGCACGCAGAAGCACACGAGCGCCTGCCCCTTGAGCTCGTCCGGCACGCCGACGGCCGCCGCCTCGAGGACCGACGGGTCGTCCACCAGCACCGATTCGACTTCCGCGGGGCCGAGGCGCTTGCCGGCGATTTTGATCGTGTCGTCGGATCGGCCGAGGATGTACCACAGGCCGTCCTCGTCGATGGCGGCCCAGTCGCCGTGAAGCCAGACGTCCGGGAACCGCGACCAGTACGTCTGCATGTAGCGCTCGTCGTCGTTCCAGAAACCTCGCGTCATTCCGATCCACGGTGCGCGCACGATCAGCTCGCCGACCTGGTTGCGCACGGGCCGGCCCTGGTCGTCCACCACGTCGGCGGCGATGCCCGGCGGGGGACCGGCGAACGCGGCGGGCTTGAGCGGCGTCAGCACGTTGCCGGCGACGAGGCCGCCCGACACCTCGGTGCCGCCCGAGTAGTTGATGACCGGCAGCCGTCCGCCGCCGACCACGTCGAAGAACCAGCGCCACGGCTCGGGGTTCCATGGCTCGCCGGTCGATCCCAGGATGCGCAGCGAGGACACATCGTGCGCGCGCACAGGCCCTTCCCCGTGTTTCATCAGCGCGCGGATGAGGGTCGGCGAGACGCCCAGCACGTTGACGCGGTGGCGTTCGACGATGGCCCACAGGCGATCGGGCGACGGGAAGTCGAGTGCGCCGTCGTAGAGGACGATCGTTCCGCCGATGAGCGTCATGCCGAGCACTTCCCACGGGCCCATCATCCAGCCCATGTCGCTCACCCAGTACATCGTTTCCCCGGCGTGGACGTCGAATGCGTGCACCATGTCCTGAGCCGCCTTGACGGGGAAGCCGCAGTGGGTGTGGACGGCGCCCTTCGGACGACCTGTCGTCCCCGAGGTGTAGATGATCATCAGCGGATCATCCGCGCCGGTGCGTTCCGTCTCGAACGTCTCTGGCTGATCGGAGAGCAGGTGCGACCACCATACGTCGCGCGGGCCCATCTGGACGTCGAGTCCCAGGCGCGAGACCACGACGACGCGATCCACCGTGGGCGCGGCCCGGACCGCTGCATCGGCCGTCTCCTTCGTCTTTACGGCGGCACCGCGCCGCCAGAAGCCGTCGGCCGTGACCAGAAGCCTGACGCCCGCATCCTGCAATCGCGTCGCGACCGCGTCGGCGCCGTACCCGGAGAACAGCGGCAGTACGATGCCGCCCGCCTTGATGACCGCGAAGAAGGCGGCCACCAGTTCCGGGCACATTGGCATGAAGAGCGCCACTCGATCGCCAGGCTCGACGCCGAGCGAGCGGAACCCGTGCGCCGCGCGGTTGACCTCTGCCAGGAGCTGGCCGTATGTCTGCGTGCGTACAGCGCCCTCTTCTCCTTCCCAATGGAGGGCGGCGCGGTCGGACGCCGGTCCCGCGCACCACTTGTCGAGGCAGTTGTGGACGATGTTCATGCGCCCGCCGACGCACCAGGCGGGCCGGGCGATCCCGCGTGAGAGGTCAAGGACCTGGCTGTACGGCTGGTAGAACTCGATGCCGAGATCGTCGAGGACCGCTCGCCAGAACCACTCGATGTCCCGTGTCGACCGCTCCATGAGATCGTCGAGGCCCCGCAGCCCGTGCTTCGTGATGAAGGCCGCAAGACGGCTGCGTTCGACGTACTCCCGCGTCGGCCGCCACGCAATGTGGCCGCCGAACTCGAAGTGGTCCATGCACGGGTTATAGCTCACTCAACGGCCAATGCCCAAGGGCCACAGGAGGCGGAAACGCCGGGTCTGGAACTTCATTCCCTGGCCCTCCGTCTGAACCGACGAGGAGACGCAGAGTGAATCGACGGATCCTTGCGCTTGTCCTGCTGCTCGCCGCGTCGCCGGCGGCGGCTCAGGACCCGGACGTCCGGTGGGACCGCGTTCAGGGCGACGGCGTCCATCTCCGTGTTCTTCGCAGCTACAACCTGTCAGAGGGGGAGACGGCCTCCGAACCGATCGTCGTGCTCGGCGGATCGGCGCGGATCAACGGCCACGCCGAAGACGACGTGGTCGTCATCGGCGGAACGCTCCGCCTCGGGCCGAAGGCCGTAGTCGATGGCGACGTCGTCACCGTCGGCGGCGAGATCGAAAAGGATCCGGGCGCGGTGGTGAGAGGCACGATCGACGAAGCCGCGGTCCGCATGCCCGGCATCGTGTTCGACCCGGAATGGAGCGGGCGGGGCTGGACGTATCTGGCGGTGGGCGGCACGGTCGTCAGGATGTTTTTCTTCCTCGTCGTGGCCACGCTGCTGACAGTGATCGCGCCGGGGTGGATTGGCTCGATGTCGCGGCGCCCGGCGGCAAGCTCTGGTCTTCTGGGGCTGGCCGTGCAGATCTGCTTCGTTCCGGCGCTCCTCGTCGTCGTCATCGCGTTGATCGTGTCGATCGTCGGCATTCCGCTGCTTGCGGCGATACCGTTCGTCCTCGCGGCGCTGGGGTTCGTCTGGATCGCGGGCTTCACCGGGGTGGCGGTCCGCGTCGGCGCCGCGCTTCGCGGCCGGAGTCGTTCCGAGGCGGACGCGTCTGTAGGCGATCTGCTGCTCGGCTTCATGGCCATCGCAGCGATGACGGTTGGCGGCCACCTGCTCGCGCTGGGCTTCGGCTGGTTCAGCCCGATGACCTGGCCGATCAGGGCCGCTGGCCTGACGATCGAATACGTCGCGTGGACGATCGGCCTGGGCGCGGCGATCAGCAGTCTGTTTGCGGCGTCGCGCGCGACGCCGCCGCCGGTGCCGACGTTGTCAGTTCTGTGAGCCGCCCGCTCTGACCTGCAGGATGGTGTTGGCGGTCCCGACCACGCGGGTCTTCTGCTGCTTCAATCGAAAGGAGACGCGGAAGGTGCCCGGCTGCCGGTAGACGTGCTCGGCCGAGAACCGCCTCCGGATGAGGCTCTTGCCGGCCTCGTAGGGATCGCAGTCCTCTGAGTTGGATGAGACGGTTCCATCTCCCCAGCTCCATTCAATCGTCGGACAGTAGAAGTCCTCGAAGTCGTCGTCTCCGCCGCGAACGTCCACCGCGAAGCGGGCCTTCAGGGGCGTGAAGCCGAGCGACGGAGTGACCCTGAGTGATAGACTTGGCTTTCTGGCTTCGCTGTCCGACTGCGCCATCGACGCCGCGTCCGTGCACAGCACGGCGCCGAGGACGACCGCAACCGCACTGCACGCGCGTCGTGAGCACGCCATCTCGTTACACCAGGGCAGACTGAAGTCGATTTTACTCCACAGCCTGGGGTTAAGCTCGAAGCATCAGGTGAACACGGTGTGACCCGGCCACGCCTCCCAGCCGCCGGGACGGGGAGTTCGACTCGATGCACAGCGCGCACAAGACGCCCGCCGTCGCTCTGACGGCGCGGTCCATGGCCGAGGTCGACGCGGACCTTCTGGTGATTCCCTCTTTCAGCGACGACGACCTGGCCGACGAACCGGATCTCGATCGCGCCTCCGGTGGCGAGGTGGCGCGCGCGCGATCGCGGGGCGAGCTGAAGGGCAAGCCGTACGAAGTCATCGCCACGACGTTGTCGGGATGGAAGACGTCGCGCGCCGTGCTCGTCGGCGCGGGTCCCCGCGCCGACGTCACGGCGGACCATCTGCGCCGCATCGCGATCATCGGGGGCCTTGCTGCCCGGCAGCGCCGGCTCGCGCGGGTCGCAATCGCGTTCCGGCCAGTTGCCGGAGTCACGCCGATCGTCGCCGCGCAGGTGCTCGCTGAAGGCGGCGTCATCGCGAACTTCGAGGCCGCGTACCGGAAGACGGATCAGCCATCGACGTGGCTCGAGCACGTCGAGGTGCGGATCGCCGGCTCGCACGCGGGAGCGCAGGAGGCGCTCGACCGGGGCCGTGTGCTCGGCGAGTACACCAATCAGGCGCGCGAGCTGGCCAACGCCCCCGGCAACGAGCTCACGCCGCGGGTCTTCGCCGAGCGGGCCGTCGAGATCGCCACCTCGGCGGGGCTGGCGGTCGAGGTGCTCGACGAAAAGCAGATTGCCACGCTCGGAATGGGAATGCTGCTCGGCGTCGCGCGCGGCAGCCACGAGCCGCCACGTCTCGTCGTACTGCGGCACGAACCGCCGAACGCCGCGTCGGACGTCGTGCTGGGCCTGGTCGGAAAGGGCATCACGTTCGACACCGGCGGCATCTCGATCAAGCCGGCCGAGAACATGGACAGGATGAAGGACGACATGTCGGGCGGCGCCGCCGTGATCTGCGCCATGTCGGCGATCTCGCGTCTCCGCCTTCCGGTTCGCTGCATCGGCATCGTACCCATGACCGAGAACATGCCGGGCGGCCGCGCCATCAAGCCCGGCGACGTGCTGACGAGCGCCGCAGGGAAGACGGTCGAGATTCTCAACACCGACGCCGAGGGGCGGCTGATCCTGGGCGACGGCGTGTGGTA
>DASTDQ010000412.1:0-3596 GCA_035710305.1 Vicinamibacterales bacterium
TCAATTCGAAGACGTCGCGCCCGCCCAGCCACGACAGCGTCCACTTGAACGGCATCTTCACGCCGGCGACCTCGCGATAATCTTCGTAATCCACCTGCGTGGAGATGCGGCCCACCGGCGAGTCCACGTAGCGGACCTGCCGCAGCAGCAGCCCGGATTCCATGTCGAAGTAGAGCGTGGCCGTCCCGCCTCTTGCGGTCGTTCCCTGCACGACGTTGACATCTTTGTCGTCGATCGCGCTGGGCATCCCGACGCGCCACCGCGTGAGCGCCTGCTTGATGCCCGCCGGGAATGCCAGGTCGGCGTCGAGCTTCAGGCCATCGGTCTCCTGGCCGCTCAGCGCGAGCACGGCGACCGGCCGGAACGGAGCGGCGATCCAGCCCGCCTTGCCGTTGTAGGTCGTCGTGCTGTCGCCGCTCGTCGTGTGCACGATCGTGGTGCGCTGCCCAGGGCGCGCATAGATCTCTGCCGGCCGCTTCTCGTTTTCAGGTCCGTAGCCCGCGCTCGTTCCCGTGGCGATGAAGCTCGTGAGCGCCGCCGCGCGCTGCGCACCGCCGATGGCCTGCAGGTACTTGTCGAGGACCTCCTCGGCGCGTGGGGCGCCGGCTGCCTGCGTGATCACCGCATTCGGATCCGGCGGCGGCGGCGTGCCGTACAGCTCGGCCAGATCGGCGGTGTTGCGGGGCCGGGCGCTGCCCCGATGGCACGTATAGCAGGTGACGACCTGGCGTCCGCTGAAGTGGGTCTTGTTGATGGCGGCCATCATCAGCACCATCACGCGGGTCATCTGCTTGCGGGCGCTGTCCTTCGCGTAGACGCCCCAGTCGGCGTCGCCCGCTCCGTGGCAGTCTTCGCACGACATGCCCAGCGCCGCGGAGAACACGCCCATCGTCCCCATGAACTCGTTGACCGGAATGCCCTTGAGGACCTGGACGTTCTTGAACACCTGCTCCGCCGTTGGCGCCGCATCGGTCGGTGCCGCCTGACCGCTGACCAGCACCAGGCACGACAGCCACATTACGGCCGCCACGGCACACGCAATCCCCTTCCCCGCCACCCTCATCTCAGCACCCTCGCACCCTTGCCCCCTCGCACCTTCGCACCCTCGCACCTTCGTACCTTTGCCGCCCGATTATCCTTCCCTTCCCCTGGCCCGGCAACGTGATGTTTTTCACATCACCCGACATCGGAGGCACCTGTCCGCCGTAGCGCGCAGCGCGAAGGTGGACCTGTCTCGCCGAAGCCGCGAAGCAGCGAAGGCGGATTTGACAGACCTGCGTGATAGTGAGAGATTTCCGAAGTAGCCCTGGGAGGGTTCGAATGATGAAAGGCCTGCTGTTGTCGTGCGTTCTGGCGGCCGGTGTGTTGGGTCTCGCGTCGCAGGCGCGGGCGCATCACGGCGACGCCGACAGGTACGTCCAGGAAGTCGTCGACATCACCGGCACCGTCGTCGAGCTGAAGATGGTCAATCCTCACGCGCACATCGTGTTCGACGTCACCGACGACAAGGGGAAGACCGTCCGGTGGCAGGCCGAGCTGGGTGGCCCACAGCAGCTCACGAGGCAGTTCGGATGGACGCCGAACACGGTGAAGAAGGGCATGAAGCTCACGATGACGGGCAGGCGGCTGAAGAGCGGCGCTCCGTATATGAACCTGACCGAGCGCGCGCGCATCGTCGTGACCGACACCGGCAAGGAAATCTTCCGCACCGAGAACTTCGGCGAACCACCACCAAAATCCTAGCCTGAGCACCTGAGCACGTCGTTCTGTGGAGGCCCAATGGTCGGATTGCGTCTGGCTTCAGGGATCGTGATCGTGGCGGCCGCCGGCGCGGCGCTTGAAACCGCCGGCCGACAGGCGTCGTCCTCGCCGGCGTCCGTGACGTCTGCGCAGCTCAGACAGATCGCATATCTCAAGGGCTCGAACACGGAAGCCGGCGATCATTTCGGGTGCGGCGGCGTGCTCGACGGACACGCCGGCTACGGCGCGGCGATCAGCGGCGACGGCAACACGGTGGCGATCGGGGCACCTCACGAGAGCGGCGGCTCGAGCGGCGTCAACGGCAACCAAAACGACAACTCGATGTACGGGTCGGGCGCCGTCTACGTGTTCGTCCGCAGCGGCAGCGGGTGGGCACAACAAGCCTACGTCAAGCCGTCCAACCCGCAGATGAGCGCGGAGTTCGGCCACGCCGTCGCGCTCAGCGCCGATGGCAACACGCTCGCGGTCTCTGCATATTGGGAGGCGAGCAAGGCGACGGGAATCAACGGCGATCAGAAAGACGAGTCGATCCCGCAGGCCGGCGCCGTGTACGTGTTCACGCGCACGGGAACGAGGTGGGCTCAGCAGGCCTACGTCAAGGCGTCGAACACCGGCGAAGCGGGAACGGCCGACAGCTTCGGCGACGGCGATCAGTTCGGCGTGTCGCTGGCGCTGAGCGACGACGGCGCGACGCTCGCGGTCGGAGCGATCTCCGAAGACAGCCGCGCATCCGGCATCAACGGCAACCAGGCTGACAATACGGCCACGTCCGCCGGCGCCGTCTATCTCTTCTCGCGGACCGGCAGCACCTGGGCGCAACAGGCCTACATCAAGGCCGCCAACCCGGACGCCGGCGACCTGTTCGGCTACAGCGTCTCGCTCAACGCTGATGGAAACACTCTGGCCGTCGGCAGCTACGACGAAGGAGGATCCTTTCGCGGGATCAACGGTCCTCCGGACAACATGCGGCGCGGCGCAGGCGCGGTGTACGTGTTCACGCGGAGCGGAACCACATGGACCCAGCAGGCCTACATCCACGCCTCCAACGCCGAGGCTGGTGATTCTTTCGGCGTCATCGTCGCATTGAGCGATGACGGCAACACGTTGCTCGCCAGTTCCCTCGACGAAGACTGCCTGGGCACCGGCGTCAATCCCCAGGGATGCGACAACGACCGGGCGGCCGATCGTTCTGCGGGCGCGTCGTACGTGTTCGTCCGCGCCGGCGGCACGTGGTCGGAGCAGGCGTTCCTCAAGGCTTCCAACAGCGGCGCCAACGACTGGTTCGGATCGCGTTCGGCGTTGAGCGGCGACGGGAACACGGCGGCGCTCGGCGCGTCGCTGGAAGACAGCTCCGGGCGCGGCATCAATGGCAAGCAGGACGACGACGCCGCCGGCGAATCGGGCGCCGTGTACTTCTTCACGCGCACGGGGACCACGTGGAGTCAGCTGGCGTATGTCAAGAGCTCGAACTCGGATGCCTACGACGAGTTCGGCGGCGCGGTGGCCTTGAGCCGCGATGGCCGGACGATGATCGCCACGGCGCACAGCGAAGACGGCGGATCCCACGGCGTCGGCGGCAATCTGAACGACAATTCCTCCGCCGAGGCCGGCGCCGCGTACGTGTTCAGCCGCAATTAAGGCCGAGCTGAAGCCTACGCCGGGAAACCACGTCTGCCTGGGTCCGAGGCACTTATCCAGTCACGCGCGCACGTACGAGAAGCCCCGCTGCTGCGCCAGCCCGAGCGCCAGCACGTGCGACGGGACGAGCCGCACGCCGGGGTTCAGCCCAGCGAGCAGATCGGCTCGCACCTCGGCCACAGGCCGGCCCGTGGAAG
>DASTDQ010000413.1:0-4981 GCA_035710305.1 Vicinamibacterales bacterium
GCCGGCTGTGTTCGACCCGCCGGCGCGGTAGACGAGGCTGCGGCCGTCGGGCGACAAGGTGAGGTCGCGAGTGAGGCTTGACACGTTGAGCGGAAGTCCGGGCGGCGGCACGATCGCGAACCGCGCCGGCACCGGAACCGGTGGCGCGGGCCGCATCAGGATCCAAGCGGCAAGCGCGGCGATGACGACCAAGAGCGCCGCGATCGCCGCCGGCATCACGCGACGAGACGGCGTCGCCGCAGATGCGAGCGTGTCGGCGGCTGGAAACGCGATCGCGTCGTCGATTTCCAGTCGAGCATCGGACGCCGAATCGAGTCGTTTCCTGCGATCCTTTTCCAGACACCGCCGCAGTAATCTCCGGATTGGTACCGGCGTGTCGGCGGGCAGCCTCGTCAGGTCCGGCTGGTGTTCGAGAATCGCAGCGAGGGTGTCGGAGACGGTGCCGCCGGCGAACGGCTCGCGGCCCGTGAGCATCTCGTAGAGCACGCAGCCGAACGACCAGATGTCCGTCCGCTTGTCCAGCGGCTGGCCCCGCGCCTGTTCCGGGCTCATGTAGGCCGGTGTGCCCAGGACGGTCCGTCCGCCGAGATCCGTGACGGTCAGCTTCTGGGAGGCTAAGAGATCGGACTGCGGGCCGCCGTCCCAGACCTTCGCCAGCCCGAAGTCGAGCACCTTCACCACTCCGGTACCGGCGATCTTGATGTTCGCCGGCTTGAGGTCGCGATGGATGATGCCCTTCTCGTGGGCCGCCTCCAGCGCGTCGGCGATCTGTTTCGCGATCGCCAGCGCCTGGCCCACCGGAATCGCGCGTCCAGGCGGGTCTAAAGACCCGCCTCTACGTGTCGGTAGCGGCGCGTCTTCAGACGCGCCGGCAATCAGGTCGGCGAGCGTTGGTCCATCGATCAGCTCCAACACCAGCGCCTGCGTGGTGCTCGACTCTTCGAGGCCGTAGATGGTGGCGATGTTCGGGTGATTGAGGGTGGCCAGCAGGTGCGCCTCGCGCGTGAACCGCGCCGAGCGATCCGGATCGAGGGCGAACCGCTCGGGCAGTACCTTCAGGGCGACGTCGCGATGCAGCTTCGTGTCGCGCGCGCGGTATACCTCGCCCATGGCGCCCGCGCCGAGCGGCGCGACGATTTCGTAGAGACCGACGCGACGCCCCGCCGCGAGAAACGAGTGTGACCGCGTGGGATCCATCGACGTTGTGCCGAGCGGATCGGCCAGCACAGACGCACTGGCGACGGGCAGCCGATCGAGGAAGCCGGTGTCCGAGGTGTCCGACCGTAACAGCGACTCGACTTCACGGCGCAGCGCCGCGTCGTCCCCGGTTGCCGCGGCCAAAAAGGCGGCGCGTTCCTCGGCCGGCCGTTCCACGGCGGCCTGGAACAGCGCCTTCACCCGCCGCCATCGCTCATCGCTCACGATCGAACCTCGGCGCCGAGCTCACGAGTGAGCCACGCTTTCGCGGTGCGCCAGTCGCGTTTGGCGGTCGAGGGGGACACGCTGAGCACGTGTGCCGCTTCCTCGATCGTGAGCCCGCCGAACGCGCGAAGCTCCACGATCCTGGCCAGTTCAGCGTCGACCGTTTCCAGGCGATCGAGCGCCTGATCCAACGCGAGGATGGGTATCTCGTTGGGCGCGGCGACGTCTCTGGCTCCATCGATTGACACGCAGCGCACACCCTCGCCCCGCTTGCTCGCGCCGTGACGACGGGCGTGGTCGACCAGGATGCGGCGCATGACGTTCGCGGAGACGCCGAAGAAATGCGCCCGATTCTGCCAGTCGCCCTGCCGTTGATCGACGAGCCGGATGAACGCCTCGTGCACGAGAGCCGTCGGCTGCAGGGTGTGGTCGGCCCGCTCCCTCCGAAGCTGGCGGGCCGCAACGCGGCGGAGCTCCGCATAGACGAGTGGGAGCAACTGGTTGAGGGCCGTCCGGTTGCCGCGACTCCACTCGCCGAGCAGCACTGTGACGTCGCGCGGGGAGACCATCGGAGCCTGCTCTCTCGACCCAGTCGAATCGGGGGGAAAGCATAGCACCGGGAGACGTCGATCACAGGTTTCCCTGCCGCCTTGACCCGTTACGGCCGCCGCTTGCGCGATCTCCTATTGACGGCGCTCTCGAGCGCGTCAGTGCGCCGGGCAGGCGGCAGTACGAAAACGGGCGGCAACGCCGAAGGAGGGTGTATGAAACTCGTGGCCATTCTGTGTCTCGCTGGTGGGGCGCTGGCCGCCGTCGCGTGTGCCGACGGACCCGGGATTCCGACAAGTCCAAGCGCGACTGCAGGTGCGGCCGGCGCATCGTTGGCGGCGGCCCCGCGAAGCGGAGATCTCCATGTGACCAAGGAGTGCACGGAGTATACGGGCCTCGCGGGTTCCTTCTGCACGATCACGTCCTCGAACGTCAAGGCGATCGAGGTCGGCTCGAGGGTCGTCTATGCCCAGGCGCTTGGTGCTACCACGCTGGACAGTGACGTCGTCCTCGACACGCCGGGGCCCGGCAACAACAAGGCGAACGGCCATTGCGCACTCGACTTGGTGACCGGCCTCGGGCTGTGCACGTTCGATGGCGGGACCGGGAAGTTCAACGGGTTCACTGCGACGGCCCATGTCTCACCGCCCACGGCTGCAGACCCGGAAAACTGGCACTGGGACGGGACGTACAGCTTCGATCCGCGTGATTGAGCCGGGAATTGTCTCTCTCCCCCGACGCCACGGTCATCACCGCGCCAACGAGTTGACCGTGGCGTGAGCGGCCACGTCCGGGCTACAGTCGCGCGATGTCCCGGGCAGTCTCACTCGAGGGTTTCGACACCGCATTCGAGATGTCGGCGGCGGCCGTACGTTTCGGCGTTGGCGTCACGCGCGAGGTGGGCATGGACCTGGCCGATCGCGGCGCCCGCCGCGCGCTCGTCGTCACCGATCCGGTCATCGCGACGCTGCCGCCGCTGAGAGCCGTCGTTGACGCGCTCGATGCCAATGGCGTGTCGGCGATCGTGTACGACCGCGTGCGCGTGGAGCCGACGGAGGAATCGTGGCTGGACGCGATCGCCTTCGCCGGGACGCAGGAGTTCGAGGCCATCGTCGCGGTCGGCGGCGGGTCGTCCATCGACACGGCGAAAGCGGTGAACCTCTACACGACACACCCGCCGGCGGACTTCCTGGACTACGTGAACCCGCCGATCGGCCGGGGCCGGGCCGTGCCGGGGCCGCTCAAGCCTCTGTATGCCATCCCGACGACCGCGGGCACCGGCAGCGAGACGACCGGCGTGGCGATCTTCGACCTGACGCGGCTGCACGTGAAGACCGGCATCGCGAGCCGGCTGCTCAGGCCGACGCTGGGGCTGCTGGACCCCGATCACACGCGCACGCTGCCGCCGGCCGTGACCGCGTCGGCCGGGCTCGACGTCCTCTGTCATGCGCTGGAGTCGTTCACCGCCATTGCCTTTACCGAGCGGCCACGGCCTGCGCGGCCTTCGGTGCGTCCGCCGTATCAAGGCACCAACCCGATCAGTGACGTCTGGGCGCTGCAGGCGTTGCGGATGGTGTCGCAGCATCTTGTCCGTGCGGCGGAGGACCCCCAAGACGATGAGGCGCGCGCGAGCATGATGCTGGCCGCATCGTTTGCAGGCATCGGGTTCGGCAATGCCGGCGTGCACCTGCCGCACGCGATGGCGTATCCCGTGGCAGGCGGCGTCAAAACGTACCGGGCGCCGGGCTATCCGGACCATCCGCTCGTGCCGCACGGCTTCTCGGTGATCCTCAACGCGCCCGCGGTGTTCCGTTATACCGCCTCAGCCAGTCCCGAGCGGCATCTCGAGGCTGCGGCCGCACTGGGGGCCGACGTGTCGCGCTGCCGCCGGGAGGACGCGGGACGCGCGCTCGCGGACCGCATCGCGTGGTTCATGGATCGTCTGGGCGTGCCCATGGGGCTCCGCGCCGTGGGGTACTCCTCGTCCGACATCCCGGCGCTGGTCGAAGGGACGCTGGCGCAGGAGCGGCTGACGAAGCTGGCGCCGCGGCCCGCGGATCGGGAGGCGCTGGCCGCGATGTTCGACGAGAGCCTCTGACCTCAGCCACGAGGATCGCGAAGGGCCGGCCACGAAGTATGATCGAGCCTTGAGAGGTTCTTCGTGATGACTTCGCGGCGAGCGCAGTTTTCCCAGGCAGTTCTGACCGCTTTACGCGTCGCGATCGTCTGCACCGTTCTGCTGCCACTGCAGGCGTGGAGCCAGGGCTCGCAGCCACTGCGCCTGGTATCGACCGTGTGGTCGCCATTCACGAATGCTGCTGGCGAGGCACGCTTCGCTCTCGACCTGGTCGAGGAGGCCCTGAAGCGCATCGGCGTGACGTCGGACACCACGTTCGTACAGGACGCCGACTTCACGTCATCGCTCATGACCGGCCGCGCCGACGGGAGCGCCGCGGCATGGAAGGATGCCGAACGCGAGCGCGTGCTGCTGTTTTCCGACCCGTACCTCGAGAACCGGCTGATCCTCGTCGGCCGGCGTGGCAGCGACGTGACGGCGACCACGTTGGCCGCACTCGCCGGGAAGCGGCTCGTGATTGTCGGCGGCTACTCGTACGGCGACGCCGTGAAGAACGGATCCGGGCCGACGTTCGTGCAGTCGAGCGGCGAAGAGGACAGCCTTGCGAAGCTTCTCGCCGGCGAAGCGGACTACACGTTGATGGACGAACTCGTGGTTCAGTATCTCGTCCGGAACTACCCGCAGCAGACACGCGAACGTTTGCAGCTGGGTACGACACCGCTCATCAGGCGCTCGCTGCATCTCGCCATTCGACGCACGCGGACCGATGCGATCTCTGTCATCGCCCGTTTCAACGCGGAACTGCGCCGCATGATTGCCGACCGGACCTATCACCGCCTGCTGCACGTGGACTGGCTGCGCGCGGACATCGACGGGGACGGCCGCCCGGAACTGATTTCCCGCACGGATCAGGCAGGCCTTGCGCCACCGACG
>DASTDQ010000414.1:0-3773 GCA_035710305.1 Vicinamibacterales bacterium
GCCGACCGCCTTGCGACCCGTCGAGATCGAACCCCTGACCTTCCAGCGAAGAGGAGAGCTCCAATGAGGCGCACGCTGTTTGCCGCGTTTGTCATGGCCGTCGTGCTTCCCGCAGGCCTCGCGCACGCCCAGGCCCCACCCGCCCCCGCGGCTCCACCCGCCCCCGCGTCTCGCCCGGCGCCGCGGCCTTCGCCGCCGCAGGCCGCGCCGGCCAAGCCGGCTCCGGCGCCGCTGCCAGCAGGAGAGCCGGTCAACATCCGTTATGAAGTAGTGGTTTTCGACAAGGGAGGCAATCAGCCCGCGAGGAAGGTCGTGACCATCCTGGCCGCCGCCGGCGAAATGTCGATGGTCCGCGCGGATCGCGACGGTCGGGGGAATCCGCTGGGCGTCGACGTCACGCCGTCTTTTATCCGGAACGGAAAGATCATGACGAGATTCGGCATCTCGTACGTGCCACCTCCAACCGCGAATGAATCAAAGCTGGAGATCAGCCAGAACACGACCCTTTGGATGGAGAGTGGAAAGCCCACCGTGATTTCGGAGGCGACCGACCCGATCTCGGATCGCCGGATCATCGTCGAGGTCACGGCGACGATCCTCAAGTAGAGCGCGGGCTTCAGCCCGCGCGGTCTCCGCGGAGGCTGAAGCCTCCGCGCTACTTCCTCTCGACCGCGAACCCGTCGATCTGCACATCCAGGCCGTGGCCCACGCGAAGGCCGACGATGCCGTCGGTGTCGACGGCCGTTGCAGCGTGGCTGGCGACTTCCTTCCCGTTGACCGAGAAGATCACTTTTCCGCCGCCGACCTGGACCGACAGCTCGTTCTTCTGCGTGCCGCCCGCGATCGCCACGATCGCCGGGTTGGGCGCCCAATCACCCGCCACGTTGCTCGTCTTCGCGCCGTCGCGTTTCTTGACGAGGAACTGGCCGTTCTCGCGGATGAGGAAGTAGCTGTACTTCTGGTTGTCCTCGGACAGATTCGATCCGCCGATGAACAAGCCGTACGACACCTCGTGGCTCGGCGGCTTGGTCACGGTGAAGGTCGCCTTCGCCACGTAGGTACCGCTCGCGGTCTGCTGCGGATCCCAGAAGATGATGTTGGGCCCGGTCGTCGCGTGCATGCCTCCGCCCGCGGGCGCGAACTTGAGCCCCGTCAGCCCTTCCTTGGGATTGTCCATGCGCGCCCACCAGCCCGGAACCTCGACGCCGTTGCCGGCCACCGGCCGCGGAGGACCACCTCCACGGCCGCCCGCGGCGCCGCCGCGGCCGCCGCCGCCGCGCTGAGCCTCGCCGACCATCGTCAAGGCGAGCGCCAGAACCGCCACTGAGACGAGCCACTTCTGCATGGGTCCTCCGGTATGCAAGATGAGACCGAACGTGATGCTGCACATCCTATTGCAGTCGGCCTTTCCGGATCTACATCTCCGACGGTGTCGAGTCAGCGGCCTCTTTTGAGTTTTGAGTTTTGAGTTTTGAGTCTTGAGTTACTTTCGCCAGGTGCACCGCCATCATCGCGATGAGGCCCACCGTCAGGTTCATCCGGAGACTTGCGATGACCCTCGCGCCGATGAGCACCTCGCTGATCGACAGCACGAGAAACGCGATCACCGCGAGGAGCGCTCCCGACAAGTGTATCCGGCCGGCCGCGTCAGCCCGCCGCCGCGCGCGCGCCAGGCGGGCGACGATCGCCCACCAGAGCAGGCACCAGGCCGCCAGCCCCAGCGCGCCGGTTTCAGCGAGCACGTGCAGGTACACGTTGTGCGCGTGCCAGCCGTTGCGGAAGTATCCGCTGTCTGCGATGTTGCCGGGCACCGAGTACGCGACATCGTCGAAGGTGCCGAGGCCGGTCCCGACGATCGCGCTGCCGCGGAAGAGGACGAGGGCGTCGCGCCAGACGGCGAGCCGCTGGCTCACCCCCGGGTTCTGGTCCGGCTGTACGAGCGTGGTCACGGCCTGCCGGAACATCGCCACGCCGCGCACCGCTATCCCGCCTCCGACCGCAATCGCGACGCCCACGACCGCGATGAGCAGCCATCGCCGCCACACCGCCCGGTTGAGGAGGCACATCGCCGCGGTGGTCATCCCGAAGACCGCCAGTCCCATTCTCGAAGACAGGAGATAGACGGCCAGGCCTGCTTCGGCCCAGGCGAGCGCGTACAGCACGGCGAGCGCCCACCGCTTCTCGCCGAGCACTCTCGCCAGCAGCAGCGGCGCGAACATGTTGAGCACCCACGTGAGCTGGAGCTTTCCCACCCACGCGTTGTTCAGCACCTGGAAGGCGGCCGCATCCAGTCCCTCGTCCCGCCGCCACACGACGACGCGAAAGGCGAGGAACAGGATCGCTATTGCCACGATGGGCCAGAGGGCGGCAGCGAAGCCGTCGTCCTCTAAAGCCGCGGCAACGAGCCAGCAGAAGCCGACGATGCCGAGGACGATGACGAAGGCCTCGATACTGAGCGACGGCACTCGAGAGAAGATCGTGGACAGCAGCAGGGCGACGAGCAGGAACGAGAGCGGCGCGACGAGGAAACGCAGGTGTTTTGGCGTCCACGAGGGGACACCTCGCCCGGCGACGATGAACACGAGCGCGATGCCGAGGAGCGCGAGATAGAGCCAGGGCCACGCGAGGAAGGGAAGCGGAGTGGGCCACTTCACCATGCGGATGGTGGATGCCGGTCCGTCGCCGGTGACCATCAGCAGGATGCTACAGAGGAGAAGCCAGCGGCCGGCCGCGGCGACGCGCGCCAGAATCAATGGGGAGAGCCTCGATCTCAAATGTCGCACGAAATATCGCGCGCTGGGAAGTCAGAGAGAAGAAAGGATAGAGTCAGGATTTCGCGCGGTCGTGCAGCTCAGTCGAAGAGTTGGAAAGGGATCGTCGCATGAGAACCTCGCGGAATCCGCCGCCATGGCTACGCCGACTGCTGCTGCGAGTAATAGACATCGCAAGCCAACCGCTTTGCGAGGATACGTCTGCAGACCCCTTTCACCTCAATTTCCGCTACTTTGTTGAAGAGGTGAAGAAACTTCAAGAGGGCAACGTCCTGGAACTCGGCGCACGCAATTCAGTCATTCGCCCTCACTTTACAGGTAAACGGTACGTCGGCGTCGATATTCATCCAGGGACGGGTGTTGACGTGACGTGTGACATCCACCAGCTGTCAACCGCTCTCAGTTCTCTGAACCTGCGTTTCGATGCGGTGGTGACGATTGCTACGTTCGAGCACCTGGTGATGCCTTGGAAGGCCGTCCTCGAAATCAACAAAGTCATGAGTACGGGGGGACTCCTGTTCATCGCCACCCACCCGACCTGGCCTCCGCATGAATTGCCGTGGGATTTCTGGCGGTATTCAGACGGTGCGTTTCACGGACTGTTGAATCGCGCGACGGGGTTCGATATCCTGCGCTGCAGTTCAGGTTTGCCGTGCACGATACTCCCGCTCGGAACAGAGAAGTCGACAGTAGGGATTCTTGGGCAACCGGCGTTCATGGGGATCAGCGTCGTGGCACGCAAGACCGCTGATGCAAGGCCGGATCTGCAATGGAATCTTGCGACGGAGGAGATCATCACGACAGAGTATCCTCTGAGGTAGTTTGCCTGTTCGTCGCGCGAACGCGTTCGCGCGCAAGTCGCTTCGAGCGTGACGCCACCAACCCGCCCTGGCAGAGACCTCGCAGCCCGCGTCCGCCGAATCGTGCGCGTTCGGTGGATGGCGGCTCGCGTGATCCTGTGGCAGTGGATGTCAGATCCGCCCGGCCCGTCCGATCTGGCGA
>DASTDQ010000415.1:0-8268 GCA_035710305.1 Vicinamibacterales bacterium
ACCGGCCCCCTATTCTGGATCCAAGGAAGGTGACGTATGTCTCGTGAGCTTTCGTTTGTCACTCGCTGCGTCGGAACGGTCGTGTGCGCGCTGATCGCCGCGACGTCGGCAGCGGCGCAAGGGAAGGCCCCCACTCCGCAGCTCGTGGTGGTCGCCGCCACTGTTTCGCACCAGTCCGGGCTGGCCGCGTCGTCGGCCGGTGATGTCCTGGTCCTGGCTGGCCAGAATTTCGGCAGCGGTCCCACGGTCTATGTCGCGGGAGTGCCGGTGCCGGTCACAAGCGTATCGCCTGACGGCACGCTTCTGACGGCGCAGCTGGACGGTCCACTCGATCCCGGTTCGTACCTCGTGCAGGTCTCCCGCGGCCCTGCGGAGACCCAGAATGCCACCTTCATCGTCGTGGCTGGCGTTGGTGGCAGTGGCGGCGGCGGTACGGGTCCCAAGGGCGATAAGGGCGATCCAGGCCCTGCCGGTCCCCAGGGGCCCACAGGCCCCGCAGGAGCGACAGGACCGGCCGGACCGACCGGGCCCATAGGGCCAACCGGCGCGACCGGTCCGATTGGACCGATTGGACCCACGGGACCAACGGGCGCGACTGGCCCGATTGGACCGATTGGACCCACGGGACCGACGGGCGCAACCGGCCCGATTGGACCGGCTGGACCCACTGGACCGATCGGGCCGATTGGACCGACCGGGGCAATCGGACCTGCCGGGCCCACGGGACCCGCCGGGCCGGCGGGTGTCGACATGTTCACGAAGTTCGGTCGCGGCAACGATCCAAGCGTTGCTCTGGCATTTCTAGCGGATCCTGTTGAAGTCGCCATTGGCGGCCCGACTCAGAAGGTGCTGGTCACATCCAGCAAGGGGCTCGGGACCTTGGCAGCCCTCAGCGGGATATGGGCTGGCGCGACCGATCTCGATCTGTGGATCTGTTTCCAGGAGTCCGCGGGCGCTCTCACAAAGGTAGGTGTCGGCGTGCTGGATCTGAGCGCGGCGATGGACACACGCCAGCTCTACACGCTGAGCGCGACGTCAACCGGGCTCGCGGCTGGCACGTACAAGTTCGGGCTCTGTGGCTCGACGGGCGACCCGAACGGGCACTGGAACTGGAACGAGTTCAGCTACACGACGGCGCTCGTCACTCAGTAAAGCAGGCCCCAGGGCCCAGGCCTCAGGCCTCAGAGCTGTCCAAGGCCTCAGGCCTGGCCCAGCCCTGATTCCTGGGGCCTGGGCCCTGGGGCCTATAATTCTTCCCCGTGACAGCGGCGATCGACGCTCTCATCTCGCCCACGCTCAAGCACCTCCGTGAAGCGTGGTGGGACGATGAGTTCACGGAGTTTCTCGTCGAGACGTTGAAGCCGAGACCAGGCAACCGCATTCTCGGCGTCGGCTGCGGCGAGGGGCTCGCCGAGGTCGCGATCGGCCGTCGTCATATCTCGCAGGTCCGGCTCGTTGGTGTAGATCTCGCGCCCTCGAAGGTCGCGGCAGCGCGCCAGGAGACGGCATCACACAACCAGCGCGCGCAGTTTGCCGCCGGCGACGCCTCCCGGCTGCCGTTTCGGGACGCCGTCTTCGATTCCCTCTACTCGGTCGCCGTCCTTCAGCACGTCAAGGACGTCCAGGCCGCCGTAATCGAGTTCGCCCGTGTCACGGCGCCGCGCGGCCGTGTCGTCGCCGTCGAGCCGGATAACAGCGCACGATACGGGTTCAGCTCGACTCCCGCCGGCCGGCGCACGTTCGAGCTGTCGGTTCCCTTCTTCAATGCGCTGTCCGGCCTTGCACCTGACGGCCGTGCGCCTGCCGTCGGCCCGAATCTGCCGCGTCTGTTCTCGGAGCACGGAATCGAGCCGCTCGACGTCCGGCTGTTCCCGGTGTCGAAGACGACGCTCGGCGCCCCCGACGCGGCGTTCTGGGAGGGCCGGCGGAACGCCGTCCGGCGCGCGTTCGCGGACGGAGCGTCCGAGGCGGCCCGATGGCTCGGACGCGAGTACCTCGAGGCGCTCGACGCATACGAGGCTGAAGCGCGACAGGCAGGAGCGGCCTTCGTCGAGATTCAGAACACGATGCTCTTTGCCACGGTGGGACAGAAGCTCGAGTAGAACTCTGTAAGTCAGAACTCAAGACTCAAGACTCAAGACTCAAAACTGGATCACATGCCGCAAGGTCATGAAGGCTGGGACGATTACGCACCGTTCTACGACTGGGAGAACGCACGGACGTTCGGACGGCGCGACGTGTCCTTCTGGCGCAACCTCGCGCTTCGTTGCGGCGGCCCTGTCCTGGAGCTTGGCAGCGGCACGGGTCGCATCTCGCTCCCCCTCGGGCGCGCAGGGGTTCCTCTGGTGGGCATCGACCGTTCCCTCCCCATGCTTCTGCGTGCTCGTGCGCGCGTGCGCCGAGCCCGGCTGGCCGGCCATGTGCGACTGGTTCGAGGCGACATCAGGCACCTTCCGTTCGCGGCGTCCTCGACCGGAGGACACGGCTTCTCGATGGTGATCGCGCCATACGGTCTTCTGCAGTCACTGCTGCGCGAACGGGACCTTGCCGCGACGCTTGCCGAGGTCCGGCGAGTACTGCGGCCGGGCGGATCGTTCGGCATGGAGCTGGTCGCCGATCTGCCGTCGTGGAAGGAGTATCAGAAGAAGACGAGCCTGAGGGGCTGGCGGAGTCGACGCGGCGGCGTCCACGTGACCCTGGTGGAGTCGGTGCGGCAGGACCGGCCTCGCCGGCTCACGATCTTCGACCAGCAGTTCACGGAGCGCCGAGGGAGGAGCCGCCGCGTTCATCGCTTCTCCCTTGCGTTTCGTACGCTGAGCGTGCCGCACATGGCCCGGCGTCTCGAAAAGGCCGGCTTCGACGTGGACGCTCTGCTGGGCGACTACCACGGTGCGCCATGGGACGCGCGAGCCGATGTCTGGGTCATCCTTGCGAAGGCGCGGTAGTCCGACGTGCTAGAATGACCGGTCCAGCTTCCCCGGATTTCCTGGAGTTTCCGCCATGTCAGGCCATTCCAAGTGGCACACGATCAAGCACAAGAAGGGCGCCGCCGATGCCAAGCGCGGCAAGATCTTCACGCGCCTCATCAAGGAGTTGACCGTCGCCGCCAGGAACGGCGGGGGCGACCCCGGCACGAACCCGCGCCTGCGGACGATCATCGCGGAAGCCAAGGCCAACAACATGCCCCGCGAGAACATCGAGCGCGCGATTCGGCGCGGCACGGGTGAAGAGCCGGGTGTCTCCTACGAGGAGATCACCTACGAAGGGTACGGACCCGGCGGAGTCGCCCTGCTGATTCAGTCGCTGACGGACAACAAGAACCGGACGGTCGGCGAGATCCGGCACCTGCTGTCGAAGTACAACGCCAACCTCGCGGCGGAAAACAGCGTGGCCTGGATGTTTACCAGGAAGGGGCAGATCGTCATCGAGAAGGGCAAGGCCGACGAGGATCAGATCCTCAACGTGGCGCTCGATGCCGGCGCCGACGACATGAACGACGACGGCGGCGCCTGGGAGATCGTGTCCGCTCCTGAAAGCTTCGAAAGCGTCCGCGACGCGGTGAAGGGGCTCGGTATCGAGCCGGCCAGCGCCGAAGTCGCAATGATTCCGCAGAACTACGTGAAGCTGCAGGGCAAGGACGCGCAGGTCATGCTGAAGTTGATGGAAGCCCTCGACGACCACGACGACGTGCAGCACGTCTGGGCGAACTTCGACATCGAGGAAAAGGAGATCGAGGCCTCCCTGGCGTGAGGGTGTTCGGCATCGACCCCGGCTCCGAGCGCACCGGCTACGGCTGCGTGGAGACGGACGGCCGCCGACATCGTTTGGTGATCTGCGGCGCCATCGACGCTGCCGGCGAATCCTTCCCCCGGCGGCTCGCCAACATCCACCGAGAACTCTCCGCGCTCCTTTCGCGGTGCCGCCCGGAGTGCGTCGTCGTCGAGAACCTCTTCTACGCGAACAACGCGCGGAGCGCCCTCAAGCTCGGTCATGCCCGTGGCGTGGCGATTCTTGCGGCCGTGGAGGCCGGCTGCGAGGTGGTGGAGTACTCCCCCGCCGAGGTGAAGCGTGCGATCGTCGGATACGGACGGGCAGACAAGCGACAGATGCAACAGATGGTCAAGATCCTGCTCGGCCTCGACAAGCCGCCTTCCCCGCACGATGCCGCCGACGCGCTCGCCGTCGCCATTTGCCACGTGCATTCGGGCTTCGGGCTGCGGGCTTCCGGCCTCGGGCCGCGAGATTCCTCTCGCATCGCTCAGACTCCGAAGACGCTCAAGTCGTGGCGCCACTACCGACCTGCGTAGTACATCCGGCAATGTGTGGCGAAGCCCCGGAGCCCGTATCCGGTAGCCCGAAGCCCGCGAGATGATTGCCCTGCTGCGCGGACGGGTGCTGGACAAGCAGCCGAACCGGGTGATTGTGGACGTTGGCGGCGTCGGCTATGACGTCCATGTGCCGCTGTCCACCTTCTACGACGTGGGCGATGAAGGCGCCGACGTCACGCTGCGCGTTCACCTGCACGTGCGCGAGGACGCACTGCAGCTGTACGGGTTCCTCACCGAGCTCGAACGCCAGCTCTTCGAGCGACTGATCGGCATCAGCGGAATCGGCCCCAAGCTGGCGATCTCGGTGCTTTCGGGCATGGAGCCGCGCGACCTGATCGCGGCCGTGCAGCGAGGCGACGTCGCACGCCTGACCGGAATTCCCGGCATCGGGAAGAAGACAGCCGAGCGCATCGTGCTCGAGCTGAGGGACCGCCTCGCCCGGCTCGTACCGCCTGCCGCAGGAGGCCAGGCGGCAGAGGCGCCGACGGGTGACCGTCTTCGCGACGACCTCGTCTCGGCTCTTCAGAACCTCGGCTATCATCGACCGCAGGCCGACAAAGCCATCCAGGCCGTGCTGGCCGCGAGCCCGGAATCCACGTTCGAGCAAGCCCTGCGTGGCGCGTTGCGGGATTTGATGAAGTAGCAGACGTACGTAGTGTCCGGCTTTTTGACCGCCGTAGCCTTGGCGAAGGTGGTCAGCCGGACGAGCATGTGACACAGTGGACGAGCGACTGATCACTCCGGGTCGGATGGACGAGGACACCCAGTACGAGGTTGGCCTGCGCCCGAGGACCCTGGCCGAGTACATCGGCCAGGATCGACTTCGAGACAACCTGCACGTCGCGATTGCCGCGGCGCGGGGACGCCGCGAAGCGCTCGATCACGTGCTGCTCTACGGTCCGCCTGGCCTCGGCAAGACGACGCTCGCCTACGTGATCGGGAACGAGATGGGCGCGCCCGTTCGTGCCACCGCCGGGCCGGTCATCGAAAAGCCGGGTGACCTCGCCGGCATGTTGACGAGCCTGCAGGAACACGAAGTCCTCTTCATCGACGAGATCCACCGCATGGCGCCGGCGATCGAGGAGATCCTCTATCCCGCGATGGAGGACTACGAGCTGGACATTGTCATCGGGCAGGGTCCCGGCGCGCGATCGGTGAAGGTGACGCTGCAGCGTTTCACGCTCATCGGGGCCACCACGAGAGCGGGATTGCTGACTTCGCCGCTGCGCGCGCGCTTCGGCATCGTCCACCGGCTGGATTTCTACGAGAGCCAGCACATCGAGGAGATCGTGCGCCGCTCGGCGCGGATCCTCGACGTGGCCATCGACGGCGAGGCGACGGCTGAAATCGCGAGGCGCTCGCGCGGCACGCCGCGCATCGCCAACCGCCTGCTGCGTCGGGTCCGCGACTACGCACAGGTGCGCGCCGACGGTCGAATCACGAGCGAGGTGGCGCAGGCCGCCCTGACGATGCTCGAGGTGGACGACAACGGCTTCGACGAAGTGGACCGGAAGCTGCTGCGCACGATCATCGATAAGTTCAGCGGCGGTCCCGTGGGCGTCAACAGCCTTGCGGCCGCCATCAACGAAGAAAAGGACGCCATCGAGGACATCTACGAGCCGTTCCTGATTCAGGCCGGCTTTCTCGATCGAACGCCGCGGGGCCGCGTCGCGACGTCGCGCGCCTACGAATATTTCGGGCTCACCGCCCCTGGAAGGGATACTCGCCTGTGGTAAGTGCTTCTGGCCTTCCGTGTCGTGCTCGCATTTCCAGCCTTGCGACGTGTGTGCCGCCACGCGTGCTGACCAACGCCGACCTCGAGAAGATGGTCGACACGAGCGACGAATGGATCCTGCAGCGTACCGGTATCCGCGAGCGGCACATCGTCGACTCCGGCGTCGCGACCTCGGATCTGGCCGCCGGGGCCGCGAGGACGGCGATCGCGCGCGCCGGCCTGACGCCTGAGGACATCGACTTCATCGTCGTCGGCACCACGACGCCGGACATGCTGTTTCCGAGCACGGCTTGCCTTGTCCAGCACAAGATCGGCGCGACGCGGGCCTGGGGCTTCGACCTGTTCGCCGCCTGCTCCGGCTTCACCTACGCGTTGACGACCGCGGCGCAGATGGTGTCGAACGGCAGCAGCCGGCATGCCCTGGTGATCGGGGCCGATGTGATGTCGAGCATCATCGACTACACCGACCGCACCACGTGCGTGATCTTCGGCGACGGAGCCGGCGCGGCGGTCGTCGAGGCGTCTGGCGATCCGGACATCGGCATCCTTGATTTCGAGAACTACGTGGACGGGAGCGGCGGCGACGCGCTGTGCATGCCTGCTGGAGGAAGCCTCCGCCCGGCCTCGCACGACACTGTCCAGCAGCGGCTGCACTTCGTGAAACAGGACGGGCAGGCGGTCTTCAAGTTCGCCGTGCGCAACACCGAGGAGGCGTGCCGGAGAATCCTGCAGCGCAACAACCTCAGCGCGGACAGCATCGACCTGTTCGTGTCCCATCAGGCGAACCGGCGCATCATTTTGTCGGCGGCCGAGAAGCTGGGCCTGCCGGAAGACAAGGTCGTGATCAATATCGAGCGGTTCGGGAACACGACGGCGGCGACGATTCCGCTCGCGTTGAGCGATGCCGTGGACGCCAAGCGGCTGCGGAAGGGCGACCTCCTGCTGATGGTGTCGGTCGGCGCCGGGTTCACCGTGGGTGCTCTCCTGCTCAAGTGGGGACTGAAGGAGTAAAAGGGGGTCGGGAGTCATTTGTTGAGGACACTCGCCAACAAATGACTCCCGACCCCATTACAATTCCGTCGCACATCAACGACGTCACGCTGAAGGTCGACGGGCGTGACGTGCGGCTGACCAACCTCCGCAAGCCGTTCTGGCCCGAGCTCGGCATCACCAAGGGCGGGCTGATTCAGTACTACGCAGACGTCGCGCCGGTTCTGCTGCCGCATATCCGCGACCGCGCGATGGTCATGCGCCGGTATCCCGACGGTGCAGCCGGCGCGTCGTTCTTTATGAAGGAAGCTCCGTCGCCCCGGCCGCCCTGGATCCGTATTTGTCCGATCGACCACGGGGACGGAAAGGTCGTCAACTTTCCCGTCATCGACGACCTGCCGTCCCTGCTCTGGCTCGTCAATCTGGGCTGCATCGACCTGAACCAGTGGTACGCCCGCTGCGACGACGTGCATCGGCCGGACTACCTGCACTTCGATCTGGACCCCGGCGAGGGCGCCACCTTCGACCAGGTTCTCGACTGCGGCCTCATCGTGCGCGACGCGCTGACGACGCTGGGCATGACGCCGTTCGTGAAAACGAGCGGGTCCCGCGGCCTGCACGTGTACGTGGCGCTCGTACGGGGTCCGCTGCAGGAGGTCGTGCTGACGTTTGCCAAGGCGCTGGCAACCGAGCTGGCCGCGCGCAACCCGAAGCTCATGACGGTCGGTTACCGCGTCTCGGCGCGTCCCAGGGGTCGCGTGCTGGTGGATTACAAACAGAACGCCTGGGGGCAAACGCTGGCCAGCATCTACTCCGTGCGCCCGCGGCCCACGGCCACCGTCTCGACCCCGCTCACCTGGGACGAGGTTGCACGCGGCGCCCGCCTCGAGGACTTCAGGTTCGACAACGTGCGCGCGCGCATCGCGAAGGCGGGCGATCTCTGGAAGCCGATCCTGGCGAAGAAGGGACGCACCAATCTCGATCGTTTCTTTGGCCGGACATGACACGGGTTGCCGATTTCGATTTCGAGCTCCCGCCGGAGCTCATCGCGCAGCGGCCCCCGGACGAGCGCGGCCGCTCGCGCCTGCTGGTGCTCCCGCGCCGCGAAGGCCCGGTCGAGCACACCACCTTCGCACGCTTCCCGGATTACGTGCGCCCCGGCGATCTTCTGGTACTCAACGACACGCGGGTCTTTCCGGCAAGACTCCTTGGCCG
>DASTDQ010000416.1:0-3422 GCA_035710305.1 Vicinamibacterales bacterium
CACCCTGTGGCTGGCCGATGCGCACAAGAACGGCTGGACGTGGTCCCTCATCGGCGGCTTTCACCGGCAGGGCCGGCGCGATCTGGATGAAGACGGGTGGACCGACGCTGCCGGCTACGAGCGCGGCATGGTGCGTCCGCGGGTGGCGTTCTCGAACGGGCGGGGCAGAACGATCAGCATTACCGGCGGCGCCATGATCGAAAGCCGAAGCGGCGGCACGCTCGAGGAGAGCGTCGCTCCAGACGGCGCGCCATTCACGGAAACGCTCGACACCTCACGCGGCGACGCCGGCGTTGTCGCGACATGGCTGACGGCCTCGTCGAAGGTCGTCTCGCTGCGCGGATCGTACGCGCGTCAGGGACAAGATCGCATGTTCGGTGACGTACGCGAGCGAGGCGTCCGTGAAACCGCATTCGGCGAGATGTCGTTACAGGGTGTTCGCGGGCGCCACACGTGGGTCGCGGGGGCCGCGTATCAGCACGATGGGTACGCCGCGCGTGATTTCCCCAGATTCGACTATTCCTTCGACGTGCCGGCCGTCTTCGCGCAGGACGAGTTCGCGCTCGGCCCGGTTCGCCTGTCGCTCAGCGGGCGGCTCGACGTCCACAGTGAGTACGGCGCGCTCGCTGCTCCGCGCGCGTCGCTCCTGTGGCGGCTCGAGGACGCGTGGAGCGTGCGCGCGTCGGCCGGAGGAGGTGCATTCGCACCCACGCCGTTCGTCGAAGACACCGACGAGACCGGCCTGTCGCGTCTTGCGCCGCTCATCGGGCTCGTCGCCGAACGCGCCTGGGGGACGTCGGTGGACGTGACGCGTCGAACGAGGACAGTCGAATTGACCGGGACGTTCTTCGCCTCGGGGGTCAGCAATCCGGTGCAACTGGTGGCACTCGAAAGCAGTGGATCGATGCTCGTCAACGCCGGCGAGCCCACGCGCACGTGGGGGAGTGAGGTGATGGGGCGGTACCGGTCGGGTCCGTTTCTGGCCATCGCCACTTACACGTACGTGCGGTCGCGTGAGCTCGACGTCGAGAGTGCCCTTCGACGAGAGGTGCCGCTGACGCCCCGGCACTACGCCGCGCTCGACCTCATGATCGAGGGCGAGAGTTGGGGGCGCGCGGGGCTGGAGGTGTACTACGTCGGACGGCAGGAGCTCGACGACAACCCGTATCGAACCGAGGGGCTCGGTCACGTGATTGTCGGGGCGCTGGTCGAGAAGAGGTTTTCGCAATTCCGTCTGTTCGCCAACGCCGAGAACCTCGGCAACGTGCGGCAGACACACTACGATCCGCTCGTGCGGCCGGAGCGTCATCCCGACGGCCGATGGACCGTGGACGCCTGGGCGCCGCTCGACGGCGTTGTCGTCAACGGCGGCATTCGCGTGTTCTTCTGAGCAGGGGTCAGACCCCATGAGTCGCGTCGTGTCATGGGGTCTGACCCCGGTTAAGATCTGCACCGGCAATCACGCCGTCCCCGAGGCTGGAGCAGTCCATGCGCGCAGCAGCACCGTCCATGTTCGTAACGATCAGTCTCGTGCTGGTGATGTCTTCGCCGGCGTCCGCCCAGACCACGCGAGATCAAACCGCATGTTCCGCGCTGACGAAGCTGCAGATTCCCGGCCTCGAGCTGACCATCACGAAGACCGAGTGGTTTCCTGCCGGCACTCCACCGCCGCAGGCAGGACCCGGCGGTGCCGCGGTTCCGCTCAAGCTGCCTGCCTACTGCCGCCTTGACGGCGTGCTCGACCGCCGTGTGGGCGCCGACGGAAAGAGCTACGGCATCGGCTTCGCGCTGGCGCTGCCGGGCGAATGGAACGGCCGCTTTCTCTTTCAGGGCGGCGGGGGGTTGAACGGCTCTGTTGGTCAGCCGCTCGGCGGCACGGCCGCGGGCGGTACGCCTGCACTGGCGCGAGGGTTTGCCGTCGTCTCGACCGACACCGGACACACAGGACAGGGGTTCGATGCGAGCTTCATGCAGGAGCAGCAGGCCAGCCTGGACTTTGCGTATCAGGCCATTGGCCGCGTCGCGACGCTGGCCAAGCAGATCATCGCGCAGCACTACGCGAAGGCGCCCGACCGATCCTACTTCAGCGGCTGTTCGACCGGCGGCCGCGAAGCCATGCTGATGGCGCAGCGGCATCCGACCTTCTTCGACGGCATCATCTCGGGCGCGCCCGCGATGCGGACGAACTTCTCCGGCATCGGCGACGAGTGGGTGGCGACGATGCTCAACCAGGCCGCGCCGAAGGATGCGAAAGGGCAGCCGCAGACCCGCCAGGCGCTGTCCGACAGCGACAAGAACACCGTCATCAACGGCTTCCTCGCTGCCTGCGACAAGGCCGACGGCCTCGAGGACGGCATGGTCTTCAACACGAAGGCCTGCCGTTTCGATCCGAAGACGCTCGTCTGCAAGGGGGCGAAGGCAGACGGCTGTCTTTCCATGGAGCAGGCGGTGGCGATCGAGAAGGGGTTCGCGGGCCCGAAGGATTCCAAGGGGCGCCAGGTGTATCCAGGCTTCCTGTACGACACCGGCATCGCTGCGACTCAGGGAATTCCCGGCCTGCTGCACGGAGGGTCGAACCCCGTGGGCCGGCCGTTCTCGGCGACGACGATGGACGTCGATGCGAGGGCGGAAGCAGCGGCGGCTGATCCGGGTGGGATCCTGTCGGCCACGTCGAGCTGGACGAACCTCAATACCTATTCGAACCATGGCGGCAAGCTCGTGTTCTTCCACGGCGTGAGCGACCCGTGGTTCTCCGCGCTCGACACCGTGGACTACTACGAGCGCATGACCCGGGCCAACGGCGGGCCAGAGAAAGTGACGAACTGGAGCCGTTTGTATCTCGTGCCCGGGATGGGACATTGCGCGGGCGGCCGGGCCCTCGACAGCTTCGATCTGCTGACCGCGGTCGTCGAGTGGGTCGAGAAGGGAACGCCGCCTGCCGTCACGGCGACCGGCCGGACGCTGCCGGGACGCAGTCGTCCGTTGTGCGCGTACCCGCAGCACCCGCATTACAAAGGGCAGGGTGATCCGCAGGACGCGCGCAATTTCGAATGCAGGGAGTGAGACATGCGAGAGGGCATCGCCGAATGAGGGTCAGGATCGTGTTCGTCGCCTGCGTCGCGCTCGTCGTCGCGACGACGAGAGGCGTTCCGGCAGCCATCTCCGATCCTGTCAGGACCGACGCAGGCCTCGTATCGGGCGTGACCCTGGCGTCCGGCGTGCGAGCCTTCAAGGGGATTCCGTTCGGGGCCCCGCCTGTCGGCGGGCTGCGATGGAAGGAGCCGCAGCCGGTCGCGACGTGGGATGGTGTCCGGAAGGCCGATCGGTTCGGTAACGTCTGCGTGCAGCCGTCGCAGCCGGCACGCGCGCCGAACAACGTCTCGGTGGACTTGCCGGATTCGCCGAAGCCGAGCGAGGACTGC
>DASTDQ010000417.1:0-8659 GCA_035710305.1 Vicinamibacterales bacterium
CCGGTTCCGGTGCCGGCGCGGTTCGCGATCGTGCCGCCGCCCGGACTTCCGCTCAACGTGTCAAGCCTCACTCGCGACCTCACCTTGTCGCCCGACGGCCGCAGCCTCGTCTACCGCGCCGGCGGGTCGAACACAGCCGGCAGCCCGCTGATGGTGCGTGCGATCGATCGACTCGATGCGCAGCCAGTGGCGGATGTCAGTGACTCCTATGCGCCGTTCTTTTCACCTGACAACCGGTGGATCGGATTCTTCGAGAACACGGACCTGAAGAAGGTGTCGATTGCCGGTGGTCCCGCGATCACCCTGTGCCAGTTCAGCGGGAGGCCGCTTGGCGCGAGCTGGGCCGAGGACAACACCATCACGTTCGCCACCAACACGCCGGGCACCGGTCTGTGGCGCGTATCGGCGGACGGCGGTGAGCCGACAATCGTGACGGCGGCGGACGCTGCAGGGCATGAGGGTGCCTATTCATTCCCTTCGGTGCTGCCGGCCGGACGGGGAGTTCTGTTCACGATTGCGGCGGCGAGCGAGGTGGACCGCTCGGTCGCTGTCCTCGACCTGAAGACCGGACAGCGCAAGACGCTGATCCGGGGTGGCAGCGACGCTCATTACGCGGAGACCGGCCACCTGATCTTCGCAGCCTCCGGCGCGTTGCGCGCCGTGCGGTTCGACCTTGTCCGGCTCGAGGTGGTTGGCGATCCGGTCACGGTCGTGGACCGCGTGATGATGAAGCCGTCTGGCGCAGCCAATTACACGGTGTCGGGTGCAGGCACGCTCGTGTACATCGGCGCCGGCGTGAGTGAGATGACGGCGCCCCGCGCTCTGCTCTGGGTCGATCGAAAGGGACGCGAAGAACCGACTGGCGCGCCGCTTCGCGCCTATGGCACGCCGCGCCTGTCGCCCGACGGGACGCGCGTGGCGGCTGAAATCTACGGTCCGAGTACTGACATCTGGATCTGGGACTTCGCGCGGGAGACGCTCAGGCGCCTGACCTTCGAGTCCAGCGGCAACGGGATGTCGGTCTGGACACCCGATGGCCGGCAGATTATCTACGAGTCGGGCCGCACGGGCATGCCCAGCGTGTACAGGCAGGCCGCCGACGGCACCGGAACCGCCGAGCGGCTCTCGACGAGCGAGACCCCTCAGTGGACGACGTCGATCACGCCGGACGGCAAATGGCTCTCCGGCTTCGAGCAAGTACCCAGGACGGCTGCCAACGTCTTTTTTCTTCCATTGCGCCAGTCAGCGGTGGAACCACTCGCTGAGACCCGGTTCAAAGGAAGCATGGCCGACTTTTCTCCGAATGGCCGGTACTTCGCGTACCAGTCGGAGGAGTCGGGCCGCAGCGAGATTCATGTCCGGCCATTCCCGCGCGTCGACAACGGCCTCTGGCAGGTCTCGACGGCGGGCGGCACACGCCCCGTGTGGGCGCGGAGCGGCCGCGAGCTGTTCTATCTCGACCTGTCGAATGCACTCACCGCCGTGCCGGTCGACATCTCCGGACCGACGATCAGCATCGGCAGTCCGGCGAAGCTGTTCGACACCGGGTATGCCGAGCCGAATCCTTCGCGCCATTACGACGTGTCGGCTGACGGCCAGCGCTTCCTCATGCTCAAATCCGGCGCAACCGGCGATCCGGGCGCCACGCCTCTCAGCATGGTCGTCGTCGAGCACTGGTTCGAGGAGCTGAAACAGCGTGTGAGTGGAAAGTGAAAACGCCGGGCCTGGGTCAGTCCGCCGCTCAGAGCCCGGCCATCTCCGTCGCGAACAGCAGCGCGAAGGCGCCGCCGCGCGGATCGATGTCGAGAATCGCGGCCCGGCGCAGGTAGTCTTTCTCGGTCAGGCCGCGTGTGCCCGTGCTTTCGGCCACATCGAACAGGCGCCCGTCAGACGCCGTGCGCGCAAGGATGGCTTGCCAGGCCCGGTCGACGACCGGCTGGTAGGCCGCCGCGTCGAGCCATCCTTTCCGGATGCCGCGGATCATCGCGGTCGCGATCATCGCGGTTCCCGAGTATTCGGGATACGCGCCCGGGTAGTCGAGCACCTCGCGGAACATGCCGTGTTCGTCCTGCAGCGGGGCCAGCGCGCTCATGTGCCGCTGGAACGACGCAAGCAGCACGGAGTAGCCGGGGTGGTCCTGTGGAAACGCGTCGAGCGTCAGGGCGAGGCCCAGCGCGGGAAAGCCGTTGCCGCGTCCCCATGCGGCGTCGGTGGACGCCTGATGGCGATAGAGGCCGTCGGCGCGGCGGACGATGGTCTGCATGAAAGCGAAGTGCCGTGCCGCCATGTCCAGGTACCGGCGATCGCCGGACAGCGCGCCCGCCTTCGCGAGAATCGGAATGTCCATGAACACCGAGTCGCTCCACCCACCATGCAGAGGCATGAACTCCCGCAGCGCGCCGTCCTCGGTGAAGCCGCTGTTGGCGGCGCGCAGCACGAGCGCGCGCGCGCGTGCATCGCCGGTGCGCCGTGCGATCTCATAGAACAGCAGGTGCGCCGCCAGCGAGCTTTGCGACGGCTTCGCAAACGGGTCCCGCGAGCCGTTCAGATACGGTTCCGCGAGGCGCAGCACCTCCGCCGTGTTGCCTAGCTGCAGTTGCGCGACGAGCGCCATCGCCAGGATGTAGGTGGGCTGGCTGAAGTCGCGGCCGTAGACCTGCGCGAGCTCGCTTGCCAGCGCGCGAGGCGTGCGGTTTCGCCGGCGGTCGAGCTCGCGGCGGGCGTCGGACGCCGGTATCGGCGAGGACAGCGATGCCAGGATGCCGGACTGCACGGGGACCGTGCGGCTCGGGACGGTTCCCACCAGTCCCGCGGCCTGCTGAGAGAGGGACGCGGCCAGCGCCGCGCCGCCGTTTCCGACGATCACCACCAGGTCGGGCGCCTGAATCCCGATCCAGCGCCACAGCACATGCGATTCGGTGTTCTCCCTGTAGGCCGTGCTGGCCGGCGGGAACTGGAGTGCCACGGCGTCGGGATTCGACAGGGGAATCGCGATGAGGCGGAAGGAGCGGCGGGCCGGCGCCAGCGCCTCGAACGCCGCGGCTTCCTGCCGGACGGCATCGACGCTCGCGTCGGGTCCCTGGAGACCGGCGACGAGAAGCACCGTGGGCGCCGACTCCGTGGCTCCAGGCACCACGAGCGCGTCGATCGGGGCGTCGCGGGCCGTGAGCCCGATGCTCCGGCGCTCGGCTGCCGACAGCGGCGCAAGGCCCATGCAGACGAGTGCTGTTCCGATGGCAACGGCAGTCGGTCCGTTCACGCATGCATAGTATGAGACATCAGATACCATGGGCTTCTTTTCTCACCCGCGAAGGAAAGCGACCACCGGCGATTCACGTGCCGGACTTTGTCATTGGACGGGGGCCTGTCATGGCACAGAGGCGGCGGATCACGGTAGACGGAAACGAGGCAGCGGCGTCGGTCGCGTATCGCGCGAGCGAGACGATTGCGATGTACCCGATCACGCCGAGCAGCCCCATGGCGGAAGTGTGCGACGAGTGGTCCACTCGCAAGCGGGCCAACCTGTGGGGCGCCATCCCCGAGCTGGCCGAAATGCAGTCCGAAGGAGGCGCGGCCGGCGCCGTCCACGGCGCGCTCCAGGCCGGCGCTCTCGCGACCACCTTCACCGCGTCGCAGGGCCTGCTCCTGATGATCCCGAACATGTACAAGATCGCGGGCGAGCTGTCGCCCTTCACGATGCACGTAGCCGCGCGCACGCTCGCGACGCATGCGTTGTCGATCTTCGGGGACCATTCCGATGTCATGGCGTGCCGCCAGACGGGCTTCGCCCTCCTGTGCTCGAACTCCGTGCAGGAGGCGCACGACATGGCCGCCGTGGCACACGCCGCGACGCTCGAGTCGCGCATCCCCTTCCTGCATTTCTTCGACGGGTTCCGGACTTCGCACGAGGTGGCGAAGCTCGAGGAGCTCAGCGACGACGACCTGCGGACGCTGATTCCGGAATCGACGATCTTCGCTCACCGCAAACGTGCTCTGACGCCCGATCGCCCCGTGCTCCGCGGCACGGCGCAGAACCCGGACGTGTTCTTTCAGGCGCGCGAGGCCGCCAACGGGTTTTACGACGCGTGCCCGGCGATCGTCGAGCGGACGATGAAGGCGCTTTCTGCGCTGACCGGGCGGCACTATGGATTGTTCGAGTACTGCGGCGATCGGGGCGCCGAGCGCGTCATCGTCCTGATGGGCTCGGGCGCCGAGACCGCGCAGGAAACCACGGAATACCTGGCCGCCCGCGGCGAGAAGGTCGGCCTGCTGAAGGTCCGTCTCTATCGCCCGTTCTCGCGCAGCGCGTTCCTTGCGGCGCTGCCTCCGAGCGCCCGGAGTCTCGCCGTGCTCGATCGGACGAAGGAGCCCGGCGCCCCCGGCGACCCGCTTTACCTCGACGTGACGACCGCGCTTGCCGAGGCGCAGGCCGAAGGGATCTCCCCCTTCGCGGCTCCACCGAGGATCATCGCGGGCCGCTACGGACTGTCGTCGAAAGAGTTCACGCCCGCGATGGTGAAGGCGGTCTTCGACGAGCTCGCCAAAGCGGCGCCGAAGCGGCACTTCACCGTCGGCATCGTCGACGACGTGACGCAGACCTCGCTCCGCTGGGATCCGTCCTTCCGGACCGAGGCGGACGAGGTGTCGGCGTCGGTGTTCTACGGCCTCGGCGCCGACGGCACGGTCGGCGCCAACAAGAACTCGATCAAGATCGTCGGCCAGGAGACGGATCTCTTCGCGCAGGGCTACTTCGTCTACGACTCCAAGAAGTCGGGCGCCATCACCGTCTCCCACCTGCGGACGAGCACGCGGCCAATCCGGTCTGCGTACCTCGTGGATCGCGCGCGCTTCGTGGCCTGCCATCAGTTCGAATTCGTGGACAAGATCGACGTGCTCGAGCACGCGGCGCCCGGCGCCACGTTCCTGCTGAACGCTCCGTTCCCCGCCGACGAGGTCTGGAACCACCTGCCCAGGGAGGCGCAGGAACAGATCATCGACAAAAAGCTTCGCTTCTTCGCCATTGACGCGTACGACCTCGCGAAGCGTGCCGGCATGGGCACGCGCATCAACACGATCATGCAGACGTGCTTCTTCGCGATCGCGGGCCTCCTCCCCCGCGACGAGGCAATCGGCCACATCAAGAAGGCGATCGAGAAGACCTACGGCAAGCGCGGACCGGAGGTCGTGCGCCGGAACTGGGAGGTGGTCGATCAGTCGCTCGCGCACTTGCGCGAGATTCCTGTGCCGGACGCGGTCAACGCCAGCCACGGTCGGCCGCCGCTCGTATCAGAGCAGGCCCCCGATTTCGTTCAGAAGGTCACCGCGGTCATGCTGGCCGGCAAGGGCGATCAGCTTCCCGTGAGCGCGTTTCCGGTGGACGGGACGTGGCCGGTGGCGACCGCCAAATGGGAGAAGCGGAATATCGCGGCCGAGATACCGGTGTGGGACACCAGGATCTGCATCCAGTGCAACCAGTGCGCGCTCGTCTGCCCGCACGCCGCGATTCGGGCGAAGGTGTACGACGAGAGCGCGCTCGGCGGCGCGCCGCCGACGTTCAAGTCCACGCCGTACAGGGGCAACGAGTACAAGGGCAAGCACTTCACCATCCAGGTCGCACCCGAGGACTGCACCGGCTGCAATCTGTGCGTCAACGTCTGTCCCGCCAAGGATCGCACCAACCCCAGGCACAAGGCGATCAACATGCAGCCGCAGGCGCCGCTGCGGAGCAGCGAGCGCGTCAACTACGACTTCTTCCTCAACCTGCCCGAACCGGATCGCGCCGCCATCGCTCGCATCGATCACAAGCAGTCGCAGTTCATGGAACCGTTGTTCGAGTACTCGGGCGCGTGCGCCGGCTGCGGCGAAACGCCGTACCTGAAGCTGCTCACGCAGCTCTTCGGCGATCGCCTCCTCATCGCGAACGCGACCGGCTGCTCGTCGATTTACGGCGGCAACCTGCCGACGACGCCGTACACGACCAACCGCGACGGGCGCGGTCCGGCATGGTCGAACTCGCTCTTCGAGGACAACGCGGAGTTCGGGTTCGGGTTCAGGCTGGCGCTCGATGCCCACGTCGCCACGTCGCGCCGCCTGCTTCAGGAGATCGCGCCGCAGGTTGGCGACGGCCTGGCAACGGCGATCCTGGATGCGGATCAGGCGAGCGAGGCCGGTATCGCCGAACAGCGCCGGCGCGTCGAGGCGCTCCGGCAGCGCCTCGCCGGGATCGCGACCGCCGAGGCGCGCAGGCTCGAAACGCTCGTGGACTACCTCGTCAAGAAAAGCGTGTGGCTCGTCGGCGGAGACGGATGGGCGTACGACATCGGCTACGGCGGCCTCGATCACGTGCTGGCGAACCGGCGGGACGTCAACATCCTGGTCATGGACACCGAGGTCTACTCGAATACCGGCGGGCAGCAGTCGAAAGCGACGCCGCTCGGCGCGGCGGCCAAGTTCGCCGCCGCGGGAAAGCCGATTGGAAAAAAGGACCTGGGCCTGCTGGCCAACATGTACGGCCACGTGTACGTGGCCAAGGTCGCCTTCGGCGCCAAGATGGCCCAGACGGCGCAGGCGTTTCTCGAAGCCGAGTCCTATGCTGGTCCGTCGTTGATCATCGCCTACAGCCACTGCATCGCCCACGGGTACGACATGGCCAACGGCGCGGCGCAGCAGAAGCTCGCCGTGGACACCGGCGTCTGGCCGCTCTACCGGTTCGATCCCCGCCGGCTCGTGAAGGGCGAGCCTCCGCTGAAGCTCGACTACGGCCCACCCAAGGGGAGGGTCGTCGACTATCTGCGGAACGAGTCGCGCTTCCGGACCGTGGAGCGCGCCGATCCTGCGCTGTACAAGTCCTTCGTCGCCGAGTCCCAGGCCGCGGCCCAGCGGCGATACGCCGTGTATCAGCAGCTGGCCGGCATCACGGTGCCGGTGATTCAGCCGGCGGCCGACGAGCCGGCGCAGCCTGAATCGAAGGGGGAGTGATGGATCTCACCACGACGTACCTCGGAATGCGCCTGCCCCATCCGCTGATCGTCGGCGCCGGTCCGCTCGGCGACGACCTGGAGACGGTGAGGGCCCTCGAAGATGCCGGCGCCGCTCTGCTCGTGCTCCGTTCGCTGTACGAGGAGGAAATCACGGGCGAGCAGATGGACGCGTTCCTCAGCTCCGAAAGTCACAGCGATTCGTTTGCGGAAGCGGGAACCTACGCGCCCGATCCGATCCTGGCGCTCGGGCCCGACGAGTACCTGGAGCATCTGCGGCTGATCAAGTCCGCCGTGCGAATCCCGGTGATGGCGTCCCTCAACGGCGTCACACCGGGCGGCTGGATTTCCTACGCGAAGCAGCTCGAAGAGGCTGGCGCGGACGGCCTCGAGCTCCACATCTACCACGCGGCGAGCGACATGACGATCAGCGCCGCCGACGTCGAGCGTCAGGCCGTCGAGATCGTGCGCGAGGTGAAGCGCAGCCTCCGGATCCCGGTCGCTGTCAAGCTGGCGCCGCTCCTCACAGCCTTCGCCCATTACGCCAGACAGCTCGATGGGGCCGGCGCCGATGGCCTCGTGCTCTTCACGCGCTTCCACCGGGTCGACATCGACGTGGACGAGCTCGAGGTGATCCGTTCACTGCCCTTGTCGGACTCGAGCGAGCTCCCGATGCGTCTTCGCGGCGCCGCTGCCTTGTCCGGACGCGTCAAGGCATCCCTCGCGCTCACCGGCGGCATCCATACGGGTCTCGACGTCATCAAGGCCACGATGGCCGGCGCGCACGTCACGCAGATGGTGTCGGCCCTGCTTCGTCATGGCCCCGCTCATCTCGCCACGGTCCGCAGGGACGTCGAGTCGTGGATGGAGGAGCACGAGTGGAGCTCGCTCGGCGAGATGCGCGGCAACATGAGTCTCGAGCGGATCCCCGATCCCGCGGCGTACGAGCGCGCAAACTTCCGTATGGCACTGAGGTGACATGAGGGCGCTCGCGCCAGGGGGCACGGGCGCCGTCACTTCCGCACCGGCTCGAACTTCTGGATCCGCTTCGCCTGCTCCACCTCGCCGGTGTAGATGTTGCCCGTCGAGTCCGTGGCGATCGCGTTGATCCAGTGGAGCTGCCCGGCATACCGGCCGTTGCCGCCGAACGATCCCAGCGTCTTCCCGCTCGCGCGATCGAGGATCCACACGCGGTTGTTCGTCCCGTCCGCGACGTACAGGTACTTCTGCGCGGGATCGCGCGAGATCGCCAGCTTGTAGGTCGTGCCGCAGGGAGGCATCTTCGTGTTGTTCAACCCGCCGCACCCTTCTCCACGCGCCGGCGTGTTGGGCGCGACGGAGAACTCCTGCAGGAACCTGCCGTCCGTCGTGAACACCTGGATCCGGTTCTGGCCGCGCTCGCCGATGTAGACGCGCCGATCCTGCGAGATCTCCACGAAGTGAAGATCGGGCACGAAGTTCTTCTCCTCGGGAGGCGGGCCGCCGGTCCACGTGTATGGCGGAATCGGGTCGTTCGAGATCTCGCTCAGCGGCATGCCGTGGCCGCCCCAGCCGCGCTTGAATGCCCCCGTGTTCATGTCGTACACGAGCACTCGCTTCAGGTTGATGATGTAGATTTCGCTCGCGGTCTCGTCGATCTGGAATCGCCCTTTCGATCCCAGGACGTCGGTCTGCTGGTTGTT
>DASTDQ010000418.1:0-12924 GCA_035710305.1 Vicinamibacterales bacterium
TCGCACTCCGTGCCTCCGACGCACGAGAACGTCCTCGGCGTGCTGTCGCTCGTGCTCTACGCGCTCGTTCTCGTCATCTCGGTCAAGTACATCGTCGTCGTGATGCGCGCCGACAACCAGGGGGAGGGCGGCATTCTCTCCATGACTGCCCTCGTGCCCACCGGGAACGGCGTCCGTTCGGGGCGTTACTCGCTTCTCGTCGGACTGGGGATCGTCGGAGCCTCTCTGCTCCTGGGCGAAGGCATGATCACGCCTCCCATCAGCATCCTGGGCGCGATCGAGGGCCTGCAGGTCGCGACACCGGTCTTCACGCCGTGGGTTGTCCCTCTCTCGGTCGGGATTCTCGTTGGTCTCTTCCTGATCCAGCGGCATGGCACGCAGAGAGTCGGAGGGTTTTTTGGACCGGTGATGGTGGTGTGGTTTCTCACCATCGCCGGACTGGGCGTTACCTGGATCGCCCGCTCACCCGAGGTGCTGTGGGCGTTCGATCCGCGCCACGCGGTCGCCTTCTTCGTGGAGCACGGCTGGCACGGATTCGCGGTGCTCGGCGCCGTCGTCCTGGTGGTGACCGGAGCCGAAGCGCTGTACGCGGACATGGGCCACTTCGGACGGCGACCGATTCGGCTCGCATGGTTTCTCCTCGTGCTGCCGGCCCTGCTCATCAACTACTTCGGTCAGGGCGGACTGCTGCTCGAGCGCGGTGAAGCCGCCTCGCGGCCGTTTTTCCAGATGGTGCCGGCGTGGGGACTTCTTCCGCTGGTCGCCTTGTCGACCACGGCCGCCATCATCGCGTCCCAGGCGCTCATCTCGGGCGCGTTCTCTCTGGCGCGCCAGGCGATTCAGCTGGGCTACGCACCCCGGCTGGACATTCAACACACGTCCTCGAGCACGATAGGCCAGATCTACGTGCCGCAGGTGAACTGGTTCCTCGCAATCAGCACCGTGCTCATCGTGATCGGCTTCCGGTCGTCGAGCGCCCTGGCGGGAGCGTACGGGATTGCCGTCACGGGGACGATGGTGATCACGGCGGTCCTGCTGTCGGTCGTGGCCATTGAACGCTGGAAGTGGCCCAAGGCCGCCGTCTACTCCGTCGCGGCCGTGTTTCTACTTGTCGATCTGGCATTCTTCGGAGCCAACATGCTGAAGGTGCTGCACGGCGGCTGGCTTCCGCTCGTCATCGGCGCGCTGATCTTCACGATGATGACGACGTGGAAGACCGGACGGCGCCTCGTCGCGGAACGATTGACGGCGCGCGCGCTGCCGCTCGAGGACTTCATGGCAGCGGTGACGACAACGCCGCCCACCCGAGTGCCCGGCACGGCGGTCTTCATGACCGCACAGCCGCGCGGCACGCCGCCGGCTCTGGCGCACAACGTCCGCTACAACAAGATTCTCCACGAGCACGTCGTCGTGCTCACGGTGACCACGGCGCCCATTCCGTACGTCGAGGCGGACCGGCAGGTCCAGGCACAGGTGCTGGGCCACGGGATCTACAACGTGCGCGCGCAGTACGGCTTCATGCAGGATCCGGACGTCCCGGACGCGCTGCTGAAGGCCCGCGAACAGGGCGTCGAGCTCGACCTCGACGATCTCACCTACTTCCTCGGGCGCGAGACGATCATCATCACGCGGCGGCCGGGCATGGCCGTGTGGCGAGAGCGGCTGTTCGTCGTCATGGCGCGCAACGCCGTCCGCGCCACGGCGTTCTTCCGGCTGCCCACGGAGCGCGTGGTGGAGCTGGGGGTGCAGGTGGAGATGTAAGTTAGAGCTGCGACGTACAGTGCGGGCATCGAGTCGCGCGGATGGCGATGGCCGACACGCAGAACGGGCAGTCCTTCGTGGCCGGAGGGGCCGCCGGCGGCGGCGGTCCCTCGAGCCGGCGTTTGAGCTGGTTGACCTGACGCACCAGCAGAAACACCGCCAGGGCCACGATCAGGAAGCTGACGATCTCGTTGATGAACTGCCCGTACGCGATCACCGGAACGCCTTTGTCGGTCGCCTCCTTCAGCGTTGCCGGCAGGTCCTTCGAACGGTCGAGAACCAGGAACAGGCCGGAAAAGTCGGTCCGGCCGAGCAGCAGGCCGAGCGGCGGCATGAGCACGCCCTGGACCAGCGAGGACACGACCCTGCCGAACGCCGCGCCCACGATCACGCCGACGGCCAGATCCAGGACGTTCCCGCGGGCGACGAAGTCCCTGAATTCCTTCAACATGACAGGCTCCTGTGACAGTTAGGCAGTCAAAGGGCGGAGTGTAGCACCGACCCCCAGGCTGATGTCCCCTTGTGTCGCCGCGGCCACGACGTACAATCGGAGCCCCATGCCACGACTGCGGCTGCTCGTCGCGGCGGTCCTGTTGTGCTGCGCATCCGGCCGGGTCCAGGCGCAGGAACCGGCACCGGCTTCGCGGCAGGTCATCGTCACCGAGATCGACGGCATCATCCACCCGGTCACGGCCGAGTACTTCACGAGCGCCGTTGACGTGGCCGACACCTCCGGCGCCGAACTGGTGGTGCTGGTGCTGCGAACTCCCGGCGGCCTGCTGGATTCGACTCGGACGATGGTGTCGCGCATGATCACGTCCCGCGCCCCCGTCGTCGTCTTCGTCGGGCCTTCGGGCGAGCGCGCCGCGTCCGCCGGTTTCATCCTGCTGCTCGCCGCCGACGTCGCGGTCATGGCGCCCGGCACGCACGCCGGCGCCGCGCATCCCGTCTCGGGAACCAACGAGAAGATGGACGAGACGACGTCGAAGAAAGCGGCGGCGGATGCGGCAGCGTACGCGCGGTCGCTGGCGGAGGCGCGAGGCCGCAACGTCGCGCTGGCGGCGGAAGCCGTCCTCGAGAGCCGCGCGTTCACCGATCGCGAGGCGCTCGACGTCAAGCCGCCTCTCATCAGTCTCATCGCCAAAGACGTGGACGAGATCCTTGCGCAGCTCGATGGCCGCGCCATCACCCGCTTCGACGGCCGGTCCACGACTGTGCACACGAAAGGCGCGGAGATACGGCGGATCGAGATGACCCGCCGGCAATGGTTCCTGAGTGCCATCGCCCATCCGCAGATCGCGTACATGCTCATGACGCTCGGGCTGCTGGGGCTGACGGTGGAGATCTGGAACCCCGGACTCATCGCGCCGGGGGTCATCGGCGGTGTATGTCTCCTGCTGGCCTTCTTCGCGTTCCAGATCCTGCCCGTAAGCACGGCGGGCGTGCTGCTCGTGATCTTCGGGCTCGCGCTGCTCGTGCTCGAGCTGAAGGTGCCGAGCTTCGGCGCGCTCGGCGTGGGCGGCACCGTGAGCCTGCTGATCGGCTCGGTGATGCTGACCGACGTCGTCCCGGGCGTACGGGTCGGGCTCGGAATCATCGTGCCGGCCGCGCTCAGCGTGAGCGCGCTCTTTCTCTTCCTCGGCCGCCTTGCGTTGAAGGCGCAGCGTCAGCCCGCGGCGACGGGCGCATCGGCCCTCGTCGGCCAGACGGCCCGGGTCCGCACGATGCTGGCGCCCGGAGAGCCGGGACTGGTCGACGTGCACGGCGAGATCTGGCGCGCGGTCAGTCTCGTGGCGGTGCCGGCCGGCCACCCGGTCCGCGTGACCCGCGTGGACGGACTGACACTCACCGTCGAGCCCGCAGAAGCCGCGCAACGAAAAGGAGATGACTGATGGAGGGTCTGCCGATTTCCCCAGCCCTGGTGTTCCTGGTGCTGCTCGTGCTGTACGCGCTCAGCTCGATCCAGATCCTCAACGAGTACGAGCGGGCCGTCGTCTTCCGCCTCGGCAAGCTGCTTCCGTCCCCGAAAGGGCCGGGCATCGTCCTCGTCTTCCGCCCCATCGACCGGTACGTCCGAATGAGCCTGCGCACGGTCGTGCTCGACGTGCCCCCTCAGGACATCATCACGCGCGACAACGTGTCGCTGAAAGTGAACGCCGTCGTCTACTTCCGCGTGATCGATCCAAGCAAGGCCGTCGTGGAAGTCGAGAACTACATGTACGCGACGTCGCAGCTCTCGCAGACGACGCTGCGGAGCGTGCTCGGGCAGGTGGAGCTCGACGATCTGCTGGCCGAACGCGAGCGGCTGAACCAGCAGCTGCAGCACATCCTCGACAACCAGACCGACCCGTGGGGCATCAAGGTGTCGGCGGTCGAGGTGAAGCACGTGGACCTGCCGCAGGACATGCAGCGCGCGATCGCGCGCCAGGCAGAGGCCGAGCGCGAGAAGCGGGCGAAGATCATCCACGCCGAGGGTGAGCTCACCGCCTCGGACAAGCTGGCGCAGGCGGCGGCCATCATCGACCGGCAGCCGGCGGCCATGACGCTGCGCTATCTGCAGACGCTCACGGAGATCGCCGCCGAGCAGAACTCGACGATCATCTTCCCGCTTCCCATCGAGCTGATGCGGATGCTGAGGGTGGACACGAAGTGAGCCGCGCCGAGTTCGATATAATTCCGTCCCTCTCGAGGAGCAACCAGTTGAGATGACCCAGAGCCTGGAAGACAAGCTGCGGACTGCCGGAAGCCCGGTCGAGATGCTCCGCAATTCACAGATCGGACCCTACGCGTTTCCTGTCGTCGCGCCCGAGTACACCAACTGGAGGGACGAACAGCGGGCCTGGCGCGAGAGCTGCGTGCTGTTCGACCAGTCCCACCACATGACGGACCTGTACGTCGAGGGCAGGGACGTGCTCAAGCTGCTGTCCGACCTCGGCGTCAACAGCTTCACGACGTTCAAGGTCGATCAGGCGAAGCAGTTCATCGCGTGCAATCACGAGGGATACGTGATCGGCGACGCGATCCTGTTCTACCTCGGCGACAACCGGCTGAGCCTCGTCGGGCGTCCCTCGGCGCTCAACTGGGTGCAGTTCAACGTCGAAACGGGCGGCTACAAGGTGACCGCCGAGCGCGACGAGAGATCGGCAATGAATCGAGGCACGCGGCGATCCTTCAGATACCAGGTTCAGGGCCCGCACGCGGTCCGCGTCATGGAGAAGGTCACCGGGAAGCCCACGCCCGACATCCGGTTCTTCAACATGGGCGTCTTCGCAATCGCGGGCCACGACGTGCGCGCGCTGCGTCACGGCATGGTGGGTCAACCGGGGTGGGAGATGTGGGGCCCGTGGGAGCACGCCGAGGCCGTCCGCGACGCCATCCTCGAAGCAGGCCGGGAGTTCGGGATCCGGCGCGTCGGCTCGCGGGCCTATCCCACCACCTGCCTCGAATCGGGATGGATTCCATCCCCCGTGCCGGCAGTCTACGTCGGCGAACGCATGAAGGGGTACCGGCAGTGGCTGGGCCCGACGAGCTACGAAGCGATGGCGTCTCTGGGCGGGAGCTTCTACTCCGACGACATCAGGGACTACTACCTGACGCCGTACGATCTGGGCTACGGGCCGTTCGTCAAGTTCGACCACAATTTCATCGGACGAGAAGCGCTCGAACGGATGGCGCAGAAGCGGAAGAAGGTCACGCTCGTCTGGAACGGCGACGACGTCGCACGGGTCTTCAGGTCGCTGTCCAGTTCGGGCGATGCCGCGAAGTACATCGATCTTCCTCTCGCCAACTACGCGACGCTGCCGTTCGACAAGGTGATGAAGGCGGGCAAGACGGTGGGCGTATCGACCTACACCGGCTATACGTACAACGAACGCGCGATCATCTCGCTGGCCGTGCTCGACAACGAGCACGCCGAGCCCGGCACCGACGTCACGCTGCTCTGGGGTGAGGAGGGCCGGGGATCGTCCAAGCCCACCGTGGAGCGCCACGTCCAGGTCGAGATTCGCGCCACCGTGCAGCCGGCGCCGATCTCGGAAGTCGCGCGGGTGGCGTATCGCCCCAAGGTCATGGCATAGGGAGCATCGAATGATCAAGGTGATCGCCATCCCGAACAAGGCCAACGCCCCGAGCCCGGAAGGGCGCGTGAGACATGTGCTCAACCCGGCCGACGACGGGACGAGGGTTGCGGTTGCTGTCAGGGAGGTCGAGCCGGGGAAGACGTATCGCGTCGCTCGTGGCGACAAGACGCAGGTCGCCTACATCCTCGAGGGCACGGACGCGACGTTGACGCTGTCAAGCGCGGGCGGGACCACTGAGCACCGCACCGGACGGCGCGCGGGCGTCTATGTGGAGCCCGGCGATGAAGCCGCGGTGACCGCGTCGGCCACGACTCTGACTCTCCTGCTCGTCACGGTGCCGAAGCACACCGGGCGATCCACCGGCGAGGGAACGCCCGCCAGCTACGTCTTCGAGGAGTCGCGACTCAGGTCGCTCGTGGACGAGAAGCGGTTCCGCGAACGGACGTTCTGGGTCAACAAGGAGACGGGCTTGTCCGGCGCGTGGGATCTGCAGCTTGGCCGCATGCAGTACGCGCCGCACGCCCATTCACCCCGTCACGTCCACCACGCGTCGAAGACGAGCACGATCACGCCGGAGCACTTCTATCTGATCGAGAAAGGGACCGGCGAAGTGAAGCACGACACCGGGAGCCTCCCCGTCGGCCCCGGCTGCCTCGTCCTGATTCCGGCTGGCGAGTGGCATCAGCTGATCGCGTCCGACAGCGGATTCGACTACATCGAGTTCCAGGCGCCCTTCGACTTCGTGACCACGATGGATCACGACCCGCTCGGCAAGAACTGGTACATCAAGGGGACCGACGACGGGACGGGCAAGCCAAAGCTGTGGGTCCAGAGTTAAATGGGGTCGGGAGTCATTTTTTGGCGACACAGCAATTGTGGCCCAGGGGGTGTCCTCGAAAAATGACTCCCGACCCCATTTTCACGGCGCCGCGACTCGAAACAGCTCGTCGGCCGCCGTCAGGATCGTCCATCTGAGCCGCTGCGGGTATTCAGGATTCCCGGCCAGGAAGTCCCGCACGATGCCCGCCGCCTCGGGCGAGCGATGTCCTCCCAGCGTGGCCTCGGTCCAGCGCGACGGGAAGAAGATGTCCCCGGTCTGCTGGATCTCGCGCAGCAACTCGAGGGCGGGCAGCACGAAGCGCCGGGCGTGCGCCTCGCGGAGCGGGTGGTTGAGGTACTGGAGCGACTCGAGCACCCAGGGCTCACGCCGGCGGTTCTCCACGAAGCGCAGGCGGGCGAACGCGCGCTCGCGGACGGCGGGGTCGCCTGAGAGCGCCGGCGTGACGAACTCGAAGCGCGCCTTCCGATCCGGGTTCTGCGTCCGGTCTGCCTGCGCCCGCAGGATCTGATCCGCGCCCGGCACCTCGCGCACGGCGAGCTCCAGCGCGAGCGTGATCTCGTCCGGTTCGGCGAGTGTCAAGCCCGGAATCGATTCCTCGCGGCGCCACACGCGCTCGAGCCATGCCAGTCCTTCCGCCGACACGACGGTGTCGCGGTACGCGTTGAACCAGGCGGCCTTGCGGCTCTGCGTCGGCACGCGCTCGATGCCCGACCGCAGCATCGACTCGAGCGGCGCGCTGCGCGCCCGCCGCTCGTCCGGCGTCAGATGGCGCCAGAACACGCGCGTCACATAGGCGAGCACGCGCTGTGCGTTCTGCTCGTCGCTCTCGCGCGGCAGCGCGCGCATGGCCGCATCGAGAAAGACTGGGGCGCCGACGCGCGCCTCGAGAACGTTGTCCCACAGCGTGACCCACGCTGCGCCGCGCGTGAGCGCGTCGGGCACCTCCTCGATGTGACCCAGCAGGTACTCGCGGCTGGCCTCGTCCAGCACGAACAGGCCGTAGCCGAGCCCGCCGCCGTTCGGCAGCACGAATTGCGGGCGGCCAAGTCCGCGAGGAACGCGGACGGTCGTGCGACGGCTCGTGACGGACGCCCCGACCTCACGGACCCCACCGGGGTAGCCCATCGCGACACGGAGCCGCTCCGGCCAGACCAGGCCGCGATCGAGCGGGTCCTCGAGTGTCAGTTCGATGCGCTCGAGATCTCCGGTCGAGCCGACGCGCACGTCGGTGGTGAAACGCGGACGACCGCGCTCCTCCACCCAGGCGCGGCTCCAGCGCGCCAGGTTCTCCCGAGTCCGCGCATCGAGAATCCGAATCAGGTCGTCCCACGTGGCGTTGCCGAACGAGAAGCGCTTCAGGTACTCGCGCATGCCGTCCTGGAACGCGCGCTCGCCGACGATCATCTCGAGCTGGCGCATGACGATCGGCGCCTTCTCGTAGATGATCGGGCCGTACATCTGGCCCGCCTGATCGAGGTTCGCCAGATCCTGGCGGATGGGATTGGTGCCCGCCGTACGGTCCACCTGATAGGCCGACGGGTAGTGCTCGAGGAAGAAGCGCAGCTCGTGGTTCACGTCCGGAAACGACGGGTTGACGATCTTTCCCGCCATGAAGTTGGCGAAGACCTCCTTGGTCCACACGTCGTTGAACCACCGCATCGTGACGAGGTCGCCGAACCACATGTGGGCGGTCTCGTGCGCGATGGTGGTGGCACGAGCCAGGTGCTGGTTCTGCGTGGCCGACTCGTCGAGCAGCAGCCCGGACGCGTTGTAGAGGATCGCGCCCGCGTGCTCCATGCCGCCGAACTGGAACGACGGAATCAGGACGAAATCGAACTTGCCCCAGGGATACGGAATGGCCGTGTACGACTCGAGCCACGCGAGCGCGGACGCATGCAGATCGAAGACGGCCTCTCGGTTCCGCGCCACCTTGGCGGCGTCGGTCTCTCGGTGGAACATGCGGAAGGTGCGTCCGTTCCGCGTCGCCGTTTCGACGGAGAATCTGCCCGCGGCAAAAGCGAAGAGGTACGTCGGGAGCGGTGCCGTCTCGACGAACTCGAACACGGAGGACCCCGAACTCGCACTCACCCCACCCGCCCCGCCTGCCCTACTCGCCCCATTCGCCACGGCTTGCCATCCGTCCGGAACGGACAGCCTCAGCGTGTAGCGCGCCTTCAGGTCCGGCTGGTCGAAGCAGGGAAACGCCAGGCGCGCACGAGCCGGCACGAACAGCGTGTACAGAAACTCGTCGTTCCTGTTGAGGGCATCATCGCCGGCGGTGAACTCGAATTCAATGCGGTTGATCCCGGCGCGGGTCGCGTGCGACGGGATGATGATGTGGCCGTCCTCGAAAACGGCGGCAACGTCCACGCCGCCGGATTTCACGACGCGGACGTTTTCACGCGGCTGCGCGAAGTCGAAGACCAGGCGCCGCGGCGATCCCAGCGTCAGCGTCACCAGCGCGCGGCCCTGCACCGGATCGCGCCTGGCGGCGGGGATCGCAAACGTCAACTCGTACCGGAGATCACGAATGCTCGCGGCACGCTCGCGCGCGAGCGCCTCGGACACGCCGGGACCGACGGGAACCGGGCCGTTCCGGGCAGTCGGCTGGAGCGCGATGAGGAGCACGAAGAACAGGAAGGGCATCTAAGCGGGAAAGAACACGCGTTGCACGAACCAGTAGGCGCCGGCGGCGATGACCACGACCGATCCCGCCACGGCCACGCGCGACCCGAGGACGAGGCTCTTCCGCCTGATCGCGGCCAGCAGGCTCGCGACGAACAACACGACGACCAACTGGCCGATCTCCACCCCGAAATTGAACGAGAAGAGAGACCAGCCGAGCGCCTCCCGCGGCAGGCCGAACTCGCGCAGCACGTTGGCGAAGCCGAACCCGTGCACGAGGCCGAACACGAGCGCGACCCACGCGCGGAGGTCGCGGCCCTCCCCGCGCACGAGATTGTCGGCGCCGACGAACACGATGCTCAGCGCGATCGCGGGCTCGATGATGCTCGCCGGCGGCGTCACGACGTCGAGAGCCGCCAGCGACAGCGTGACGCTGTGGCCGATCGTGAACGCCGTGACGATGCGGACGAGCGCGCCCCAGGTTCCGCCGAGCAGGAGCAGGCCGACCAGGAAGAGGATGTGGTCCGGCCCGATCAGGATGTGGTGCGTGCCGGAGGGAATGAACGTTTTCATCACCTCGATCGCGCCCTGCGTCGTGCCGAGGTAGTAGGTATACGCGTCGGTCTCGGCGTTGAAGATGACCTGCCGGCGCAGGCTTGCGTCCTCGTAGATGTTGATGAACGTCTGGTGAATCGGATCGTAGGGGAAGAGGTTCGTATCGACGGTGAGCGCGCCCGGCTCCGCGCCGGTGATGCGGTATCGGAACCGCAGCGCCTGCTCGTCCCTGAGGAGCTCGAGGCCCTGCCATTCGATCGTCAGGCGCTCGCCGCCGCGCAGCTCGAGCCGCGGCGCGAGGATCTCGCCGATGCGCTGCCGCTCGGCCGCGACCAGCGCTTCGTCCATCAGGCGCTCGGGCGGTATCCCGAGCTCGTGAGCGACGTCGATCACGTGCACGACGAGCGTGCCTTCGATGCCGCCGCTCTTGAACACGATGTCGAGGTAACTGAATGGAGCGGGGTGAGCGGAGGCAGTCTTCACCGAGCCCAGCAGAACGACGGCGATCAGGAGCGCTCTGAGCATTGGGGCAGCATTTTACCGGTTCACGCTCGAACTGTTCCGGAGGTTCGGGGCATCTTTCAAAGGTGGGCACGCCTGCGCCGACGCTCACCACTGGCAAGGCGTGCGCGGCTGGCTGGTCGCGGGCGCGGCGGCCGGGAAACCGGCCTCCTCTCATGCTCTGCCGCTCCCACGTCGACTATCAGCTGGCTCGAGGCATAGTCTGTCACGCGGCACGAAACGACAACGCTGCTGCACGCCTCCCGAGCGCGGGGGTGGAAGTCGACGTGAGGAATCGCATCGCCCGGTTTCCGGCTTCGCGGCGTGGTCGGCCTTGCTTACGCGTCCGCCATCCGGCACGCCTTCCAGTGGTGAGCGGGGCCCTCAGAAATTGATCCCCTCCCGAAACGGATCCTCGTCGTCGAGGAAGAAGGTGTGCTCGCCCGTGATCCACGCGGACCCTTCGACCTGCGTGATCAGCGCGGCGCGATCGCCGACCTCGGTACGGCCCGCGACGAGACCGCGCACGAGAGACCCGCTCAATCCTTCGTGCACGAAGGGCTGCCCCTCGGGCAGCAGGCCCATGGCGTCGAGAATCGCCATCACGGCGGAGGTGCCGCTGGCATTCGGCGACACGTCCACCAATCCGCCACTGGTGACGGTCACGTTGCGGAGGTGCGCCTCGGGATCGTGCGGCGGGCCCGTGAAGATCGCGCCGGCGACGCCGCGGATCGACGCATCGGCCGGATGATCGGGCCGCGCCGTTGCGTTGGCCGCCGCGCAGATGTCCCGCCCGAGCCGGCGGAGGTCTGGCAGCCTGGCCGGCGCGAGCGGAATGCCGGCGGCTTCGGTGTCCACGATCGCGTAGAACGCTCCGCCGAACGCAATGTCCACGCGAAGCTCGCGCGATCCGATCCTGACCGGGCACGACGCTTCGTGCACGAACGCGGGCACGTTGGTCGTCGACACTGAATCGACGCGGCGCGTCTCGCCGTGCACGGCCAGCCTGGCATCGGCGCGGACGATGCCGGCCGGCGTCTCGAACACCAGGCGCGTGCCAGACTCGTCCGGCTGGCTCGTGAAGAACAGCGCGCGCTCGATCGCGATGGTCGCAGCGCTGATGACGCCGTGCCCGCAGGTCGAGGGGCAGCCTTCCCCGTCCATGAACAGAATGCCGGCGTGTGCCTCGGGTGAGGCCGATTCACACAGGACCGCCGCCGTCATGTCGTCGTGCCCGCGCGGGGGCCGGACCAGCGCGGATCGAAGGGAGGTGCCGTGCTTCCTCAGCCACTCCCACTGCTGCGACAGCGTCCTGCCTCGCGGACGCGGAAAGCCCTCGACCACCAGGCGCAAGGTCTGGCCCCCCGCATGAGCGTCGATGGTCTTGATGGGTCTGATCATGAAGGGGGCAGGGGGCAGGGGGCAGGGGGCAGGGGGCAGGGGCAGGGGGCAGAAGGCAGTAGGCAGTAGGCAGTAGGCAGTAGGCAGTAGGCAGATAGAACTGGCGGCCAGATTCTACTGCTGGCTGCCATTGTCAGAGGACAGACAGTACGTGTCTTGAACAATGCATGCCGGCAACAGGGCCGCGATCCTCGATGGCTCGCCGTTTGCAGTTTCCAGCGATGCCGGTTGTGCGAGCGCCCGGAGAACGATCATGTGGGTATCCCCTTGGCGGCGGCTGGTGCTGGCGGCATCCTCCTGTCTGCTGCTCGTCGCGACCTCGGCGACGGCTCAAGATCCGGGCGGCGCGTACGATCGCGGATTTCGCGAGGGCGTCGAGCAGGGCGTCCAGGACGCGCGCCGGGGACTCGGCGCCTGGCCCGACAGAAGCCTGCAGTACAGCGATTCCGACCGCGGTTATCAGACCCGGTTCGGCAACCGCAGCAGCTATCGAACCAATTTCAGACGGGGCTTCACGGCCGGCTACTGGACGGGCTACGACCGGTTCCGATCGAGCCGGTACCAGGCCGATCGAGGCGACCGGCGCAATCGCGGCTCGCGCCGGGGATTCCAGGAGCCGGCGGTTGCACGCGGCTACAGCGACGGCTGGGACAAGGGCGAGGACGATGCACGCGATCGTGACAGGTACGATCCGGTCCGGCACTCCGACTACCGGAACGCCGACGAAGGATACGAGCGCGCATACGGCTCGAAGGAGACCTATCGGACCAACTATCGCACCGGATTCCGGCAGGGCTACGAAGAGGGCTACCGGGAGGGCGCGCGGCGGAGGCGGTCATGAGGGTCGCGGCTGGCCCGACGGAGGGGATCGGGGATAACATAAAAAGCTCCTCCGACGGGCCGGTATCGTCTAGGGGTCAGGACACGTGGTTCTCAGCCACGGGACCGGGGTTCGAATCCCCGTACCGGTACCAGAATCGATTCCAAGAACCTCTGTTTAGAAGTCACCGGCTGGGCGGGAACATCGTCCGCAATCGCCATCCCGACCCGCGTTTCCTTTCTTAAGGCGGCACGGGGTAGGGCTGCTGTCTTTGGAAATGCCGGCTCGCCATTAGTGACCCGCACAATGGGCCACCACGGCATTCTGCAGATCCATCACGC
>DASTDQ010000419.1:0-10768 GCA_035710305.1 Vicinamibacterales bacterium
CGACGGATGGCTGGGCAGCGGCAGGACCCGCGAGGAGGTGGCCAACGCCCAGTCGCGATCGGCCTTCGTCCAGGTGACCGCCGCCTGGCTGCTCAGCGGCCGGCGGCCCGTCGCCGAGCTGGTCTTGCCGAAGGTCGTGAAGGACCTGGAGCATCAGGACATCGTCCTGGAGGCGGACGCCGCCTCCTGGATCGTCCGCGTCCTGCGGTTGCTGGAGCCGTACGTGCCTGCGCTGCGCGGGTATCGGCCGCCGCCTGAGTGAGGCGAGGCCAGTCGACGGACCAACCACGATATCAGGAGCGATTCATGCGATCACAACTACTGACAGTCGTCCTCGTCGTAATGGGACTTGCGGTCACTCTTGGCGACCAGCGGGGCGCCAACGCGCCGGCTGCGCCGGCGCAGGCGACGACGGCGCGCGCGCCTCGCAATGCCGCCGAGCTCGACGAGCTGTTCAAGCAGGTGTCGAACTGGGGACGCTGGGGCAAGGACGATCAGCTCGGAGCCGCGAACCTGATCGACGACGCCAAGCGCCGGCAGGCAGCCGCGCTCGTCAAGAACGGCATCTCCGTCTCGCTCGCCCACAATGCGATGACCGAGAAGGCGGTCGACAACCCGAGCCCCTTCGAGCAGACGATGCTGCCGGGCTTTTTCATGGACAGCTACCGGGTGTCGTATCACGGCTATGCCCACAGCCACATCGATGCCCTGTGTCACATCCTCTACAAGGACCAGACGTACAACGGCTACGCGCGAGCGGAGGTGAACACCGAGAAGGGCTGCACGAAGCTCGGCATCGACAACCTGAAGAACGGTGTTGTCACGCGCGGCATCCTGATCGACATTCCACGGCTCAGGGGGCTTCCGTATCTCGAGCCCGGTACGCCCGTGTACGTCGAGGACCTCGAGGCCTGGGAGAAGTTCGCCGGCGTGAAGGTGTCGCCCGGCGACGCGATCTTCCTGCGGACCGGACGATGGGCGCGGCGCGAAAAGCTGGGTCCATGGAACATCGCGCAGAGCGCCGCGGGCGTGCACGCGTCGGTGGCGCCGTGGATCAAGGCGCGCGGCGTGGCGTTCGCGGGAAGCGACGCGGCGCTCGACGTGACGCCGTCGCTCGTCGAAGGCTCGAACCTCGCCGTGCATACGTTGTTCATCACCGCGATGGGCATCCATCTGCTCGACAACCAGGATCTGGAGGCGGTGGCGGCGACCGCCGCGAAACTGAAGCGGTGGGAGTTCATGGTTACCATCGCGCCCGTGCCGGTGACGGGCGGGACCGGGTTCCCGGTCAACACGCTGGCGACCTTCTGACACGCGTCACTTTCGTGTTAGCTTTTTGCAACCATGAACATCCATAGAGGGACTCTCTCTCTGGCCGCGGTGGCCTCGGTCGTGGTGGCCGTCGGCTCCGTGACGACGGCCCAGCAGTTCGTCACGAAAGCCCCGACGCCCGCCGACTGGGCGGCACTCGCAAAGCTGCCGGACTTCAACGGCGTGTGGGAGCGGGGAGGCGGGGGCGGGGGTGGAGCGGCTCGCGGGGATGCCGCGCCTGCGCGCGGCGCCGCTGGCGCCGCACCGCGGGGAAACGCCGGTGGCCGCGGTGCTGCCGGAGCCGGTGGAGGACAACGCGGAGGCGGAGGCCGTGGCGGAGGCATGCAGCTGACGCCGAAGGCCGAAGCACTGAGAGCGGCGTACCGCGCACCGGAGGACAGCGAGACTGCGAACTGTCTTCCGCCAGGGATGCCGGGCATCATGAACCAGCCCTATCCCATGGAGTTCCTTCTGACGCCCGGAAAAGTCACGATCGTCATCGAGGCCTATACGCAGGTCCGGCACATCTATACAGACGGCAGACCGCTGCCCGCCGATCCCAACCCCGAGTTCCACGGCACGTCGATCGGGCGTTGGGAGGGTGACACGCTGGTCGTCGAAACAATCGGTTTCTCTCCACTGACACGGATCACCGGGGGCGTGCCGCCCAGCGACAAGATGAGGATTGTCGAACGCTTCAGCCTGACGGGTCCCGATACCATGTCGATCGAAACGACGATCACCGATCCGGAGAATCTTCTCGCTCCCTACGTCACGACGGGCACGCTCCGAAGGCACCGCGAGTGGACCATCACCGAATACATCTGCGAGGAGAACAATCGGAACTCCGTGGACGCCAAGGGGAAAGCCGGAATCGATCTGACTGTTCCCGCGTCTCCCCGATAGCAGGCTCAATCATGAACATTCGAACGACGCTGCTCGCCGGACTCGTCCTAGCCGGTTTCTCAGCCACAGTTTTACCTGTCGCCGCGCATCACTCGTTTTCGGTCTTCAACACCAGCGAAACGAAAACGGTCACGGGTACGGTCAAAGAGATCGAATGGACGAATCCCCATATCTGGCTCTGGGTCAACGTCACCAACGACAAGGGTGGAGTGGACGTGTACGCCTTCGAGGGCATGAGTCCCAACTTCCTCGAGCGCCGCGGCTGGACGCGGACCACCTTGAAAGCGGGCGACAAGATCACGGTTGACTACAACCCGCTCCGCGACGGAAAGAACGGCGGTATGTTCCGGACCGGACGCATGGAGAACGGCAAGACGTTGACGATGGGCGGCAGCCAGTAGGCCGATTACCTGTGAGACCAGAGGCGCCCGGACACCTCATTCGAGCGACAGCCTGAACGCGGCCATCTCTTCGCCGTTGCGAACAAGCAGCACGTCGCCGGCGAGCACGGGATGGTTCCACGTCTTGCCGTCGATCGCCTTGAACCGGGCGATCTCGGTGAACCGATCGATGGCTGCCGCGACGAGCGCGACGTCCCCTTCCTCGGATAGCACCAGCAGCAGGTCCTGATCGGGCAGGAGGACGAGCTGACCGTTGCCATAGCGCCCGCCCTTCCAGCAACGCGTGCCGTTCGAGAGGTCGATGCACGCCAGGATGCTGCCGTCGAAGCCGAACGCGCGGCCCTTGTGGACCACGAAGTCGTTGAAGACCGGCTTCAGCCCGCTCGACATCCAGCGTTCCGCAACCGTCCACTCACCCTCTCCGGGCCGAACGGCAACGCGGCGCAGCCCGGTGGCCTGACCATCGCCGATCAGGACATCGCCGTCCTCCGTCGAAGCGGGCTGGATGATGGGAGCCGACAGACTGGCTGAGGTCCAGTGGTGCTCCCAGAGCGTACGGCCGTCCGGCGTCACGCTGCTGGCGCCGCCGCCGTTCAACAGCAGGATCTGCGGGACGCCGTCGATCGTCAACAGATGCGGCGAGCTGTAACCCAGGCGGCCTTCCGGCCCGAACCAACGGGGCACGCCCGTCGCGACATCGTAGGCAACCAGCTTGCCCTCCGCGGCGATGACGACCGAATCGCCGACGATGAGGGGCGACGATGAGAACCCCCACTCGGGGACCGTTCGTTGGCAGTCGGCCGCGACGTTGCGCGACCAGATGACGCGGCCGTCAGCGGCGTCGAGCGCGTTCAGGATTCCTGTCGCGCCAAACGCGTAGACGCGGCCGTTGCTGACCGTCGGCGTCCCGCGAGGACCCGCCCCGCCGTTCGACTCCCAGAACCGCGCCGCATCGCGGTGCTTCCACACCGGGGCGCCCGTGCTGACCCGGTATGCCGAGACGATCTCCTCGTCTCCTCGCTGCTCCTGTGTGTAGAGAAGATCGCCAGCGACCGCGAAGGACGACCAGCCGGGGCCGATCGGCCGGCGCCACAGTTCGACCGGTGGTGAGGCCGACCAGTTCGTGTTGATCCGTACGGCATGAACGACCCCGTCGCGATTGCGTCCCCGAAAGCCCGGCCAGTCCCGCGACTCTGCCCGTGATGGAGCGGGGCGTGCCGAAGCCTCGACCGCAGCGCTTTCGGCAGGAGTCGCAGTTGATGACGCCTGAGGCGCCTGGCGCGCGTCAGCCACTGACTGCTGAGGAGCGGGCACCGTCTCCTCTGACTGAGCCAGCAGCCGCTGTTCCGGCGTCGCCGTCCACCGCCATGCGAGATCGTTGTCGAAACTGCCGGTGAAACCACCGGTTCGAACGAGCGTCCACACGCCGCAGGCCAGCAGGACGGCCACGGCCATTGTCAGTCGTCGAGGCCCATCCGCAAGGTGACCGCAGGTCACCGCCCAGAGGACGAAGGCGAGACAGAGGCCCGGAACGGCGAGAATCGGGAAGATGAAGCCCATGGCCCCGGTGGCGATCGACGCATCGAGGAAGGGCCACGTCGCGGCCATCGCGACGATCATCACGACAAGCGCGCCAAGACGATCGGCCCATCGCGCCCGGCTGAAGAACACCCACCAGACGATGAGCGCCAGCCCGCCGGCAAGCCCGGCTATCACGCCGTACTGCGTAAAGTCGGGAACGATGAGGGGGATGACAAACCGGGCCACCCACTGCAGGATCACGATGGCCACGCCAGGCCAGAGCCTGAGCTTCGTCGGGTTCGTGTGCACGCCATCATGGACGCATCTCAGGAGCGGATTGTTCGTTACCTCCGCCTCTGATCTGCACCAGGGCTGCGTGGCTGTGGATCAACTCCCCGTCGCCCAGTGGCGTATTCTTCGAGAAATGGTCGAAGGTGCCCGTCTATGATTTGCCGACTTCGCATCCGCCGGCTGGGTCTTGCTGCCGCCGCCGTCGTGACGTTCGCGTTCGCTGGGACCGCGGCGGCCCAGTGGGTTTATCGCAACCCAGGCGTTCCACGAACGAAGGATGGCAAGCCGGACCTGAACACGCCGGTACCGCGCACCGCCTGGGGCACCGTGGATCTCTCCGGGGTCTGGCAGACTGATATCAAATACAACGCGAACCTCGCCGTCGATCTGAAGCCGGGCGATGTCGCCATGTTGCCGGCAGGACGCGTGTTATTCGACGAGCGCCAGGGGAACCTGGGCAAAGACGACCCCGAGGGCTATTGTCTGGCGCCTGGCGTGCCGCGAGTCAACGGCGTGCCATTTCCGCAGAAGATCGTTCAGACGCCCGCGCTCATCGTGATCCTGTACGAATCACGAACGATGTTTCGACAGATCTTTCTCGATGCGCAACACACGCTGGCGACCGACCCGCAACCTGCCTGGATGGGCTACTCGAAGGGGCGTTGGGACGGCGACACCCTTGTCGTCGAGACGACCGGCTTCAACGGAAAGACGTGGCTGGACGATGCCGGGCATCCACAATCGGAGCGCGCCAGGGTGAGCGAGCGGATCCGGCGTCCGGATTTCTCGCGTCTCCTCGTGGAGATCACCATCGACGATCCCGTGATGTACGCGAAGCCGTGGACCGTGACGCAGGAGTTTCAGCTCGAGCCCGACGGCGAGCTGATCGAGTACATCTGCGGCGAGAACAACCGCGACATTCCACACCTGGTCGGCAAGTAGGCAGCAGCGGCTGGACAACCGTTCCTTTACGGCATTCGACGATTCTCCGTATAATCGCGGCGGGTCTTCGTGGGTCTGACACCTGGCACTCGCCGCGGCCCTTATGAAGTCAGCGCCGCGATGCTGCTCACGACCATGGTGTCGGTCGCGGGATGCGGCGGGAATCCGGTTGCGCCCTCCGCGCCCACTGCACTCCCGGTGAACGTTCCTTCTGCGGCTCCCGGCAAAGTCGCCATCATCTCGATCGATGGACTCCGCCCCGACGCGCTGCTGACCGCTGGCGCACCGAACATTCTGGCCCTGGCCAATCGAGGCGCGTACTCGTGGCAGGCTCAGACAGTCATGCCCTCCAGGACGTTACCGTCCCACGTGTCGATGCTCTCGGGCTTCACCCCCGATGCGCACGGCATCGTGTGGGACGACTACATACAAGAGCGCGGACCGATCCCGGTGCCAACGCTGTTCAGCGTCGCCCGAAGTTTGCGACGCCGCACGGCCGTGATGGCCGGCAAACAGAAGTTCAGGTACTTCTGCGAAGGGGCCGGAAGCGACGTCTGCGCGATCACAGCCAACGGAGACGACGAGGTGACGTCGGGCGCGGTGAGCAATCGCGCAGCCGACCTGCTCTTCGTCCATCTCCCCGACGTGGACGTGAACGGGCACAACACTGGATGGATGTCGGATGCGTATCTGACGGCCGTTCGTCGGGCAGATCTCGCGGTGGGCCGGATTGTGTCGTCGCTGCCCGCCGACACCACGGTGATTCTCTCGGCCGACCACGGCGGACACCTCAGCGAACACGGATCGAGCCAGGCGTCGGACATGACGATTCCGTGGATCATCGCCGGGCCTGGAATCGCGCAGGGGCGCCGGTTGTCCTCCGCGGTTCGCACCGTCGACACTGCGGCAACGGCGGCCTACGTCCTCGGCTTTCCGCTTCAACCGGGCGCGGCGGGTCGGCCCGTGCTCGAAGCGTTCGCGACGCCCAATCAGCCCGTCAGGGCTCAGGGAGAGGCGGCTGTCGCCCAAAAAACAGCCGCTGGACTTCAGACAGGACAAAGGCGGGCCGCCTTCTTGCCAGATCGATGACCACGGCCGCCTCCGCCTCGAACTCCTCGTTCGTATAGGGCTTGACCGGATCGGCGAGCACCGCCTCGCGAATCTGCTCGTACGCGCGCTGGACCTCCTGCCCGAGCCAGTCGGCATCGGTCGCCGACTGTACCGCCTCGACGAGAAAGCCGGCGTAGAGACTGCGCAGTTCCGGATCTTCGAGCGCCCGCCGTATCAATGTGTGAGCAGACGTACCGTCCGTGACCGGGTAGTTCCATTGAAAGAAAGCAAGGTCCCTGTCCCACGGCAGCAACTGATGCCGCTGGTTCGTGCTGTGACGGTGCAGGTAGAAGTTGTTCATGCCCGTACCACTGGCGATGCCGTCGGCCTCGCCCAGGAGCACCTCGGCAGCAAGAAGGCGCAGCATCGCGGCGAGATCGAGGCGCATCCCGACGGCCTCGCGAAAGCTCTCCGCTGGCGCATAGTTGATCGCGCGAATCAACTCCCGGATCGGATCATAGAGGCTGAAAACCGAGTCGTATTCCCGGGTTCGGGGTTCGAAGAGCGGCCGGTACAGATCCAGGTCGTCCCCGAGGTACTCGCCGAAGTACGGCCGCAGCCACCGATATTCGAAGAGGGCTCCGTTTGCGTCGCCGAGCGCGTGCTGGGCGAACACACGGTCCACCTCTTCGACCATCGCGTAAAGTCCGGCATACTGGCCGTTGACAAATACCCTGGCGAACGCCGCACGAGGAGCCGGAACGCCAAAGCGCCGGAGGAACGCCATGGCCACGCGTTCCCGAATCATCGACTTGTCCTCAACCAGATTGTCGAGAACGAGCGCCCGCAGTCCCAGGAACTGACCTCGCGTGCTGTAGTGAGCGAAGTCGATTGTCAGACCAGGCTTGACGCCGTTGCGTGAAAAGCGGCCGCGCGACCGCACGCCCACGTTGGTCACACGGAGGCCATTCCACGTCAGATCGGCCGGATAGTGGGTGTTCTCGAGATACGCGCTGCGCAGCCGAGCCCAGTCGCGGGAGTGAATGGCGATCTTCAGCGTATGCAGAACCCCGTCGTCGAACAGGGTGGCCGCAGTCTGGGCGCCCGCTGACCCCGTGCGAAGGAGCAGGAGGAGCGCGAGCAGACAGGCAGCGCGGATGACGCGAGACGTTGCGTGGTGGTCTGACATAGGAGTCACATCGCGAACTGAAGTCGCATCAGGCTCCTCCACCGAGCCTGCGGGATCTCGGGTCGTATCCCTGTTTCGTCGACGAATGACTCGCGGATCGCGTTGACTTGCACCTTGACCCAGCGGTGCACCAGCCAGGTGCCGCCGAACGTCCACCCGTCCTGACGCAGCGGTGCGATGTGATCGGCTCGAGGACCGAGGGATGGTGCGTCGGATTGATCGGCGCTGCGGAAGCCGAGACGCTCGAATCGGACGGCCACGTCCACCGCTCGTCTCGACCGTCGCGGGGACCCGACAAGGCGCCACACACCGCTGACGTATCCGCCGCCGACGATGAGATCCGACAAGTCGCTGTTCGAGACAGATTCACCCTCTCGTGAATCAGCCTGGCGGAGAAGTTCGCCTTTGATCGAAAGCCTCCCGGCCGTCCATCGGCCCTCGACCGCCAGCCGCCGCCGGCGGCCGCTGACGTAGAAGTCCTCGGAGGACAGCAGGCCATCGTCGTCGAAGTGGCCCGATACGGCATGAAGGCTCTCGGGAAGACTGCTACCGGTGAACGCGATTCCGATGCTCGCGCTGCCGGGCGTAAAAGTGACGCGCGCAGCCGTGAGCATGGCGCCGTCCGTTCCGCTCTCGACGAGTGGCTGGAGTGGAGGCTCGGCGAGCCTGAACACGCCGAACTCGTACTCGAAGAGCCGGCGCGGACCTCGCCCGTGCAGCATGATGCCCGTCTCACGCCCCGGCGAGATGTCAGTGACCGAGGCGGCCCGAGCGATGAAATCCAGGTCGAATACACTCGTTGTCCGTTCCATGCTGAACGGCACCTTGAAATGTCCGGCCCGGATGCGCAATGCGGGGTGCGCACGCACGTCGGCAAACACATCGCGCCATGGCTCGACGCCCGAGAACTCCCGCTCGATTTGAAACTCGACCCGCTTGAACAGGACGCCATCAACGCCGATGCGACGGTTCCCCCACGCGAAGCGGTCGCCTGCAACCCCGGGCTCTTCCTGCAGGCCCACGTCGGCCTGAACGCGAGCGTGCAGGTCTATTCGCGCCTGATCGCCCAGACGCAATGAGGGGCTGTCGCCCATCCTGAACACGCCGGCCTCGCCGTCTTGTGTCGACGCTCCCTTGGACGTCGCCTGGTCGTCGGACGTGGACTGCGCACGCACCCCGGCAGGTAGGGCAAGCGCTACGATGAATGCCCCGGCGCAAGCGAGGTTCCGCATGGCTACGTCCACGCCAGGAACACGAAGAGCAGGCTCAGCCCGGCAAGTGCCAGAGCCATGACGCGAAGCCCGGCGTAGAGCTGGCGCAGTGCGACGTGCTTGGCGTGGTTCTTCAATGCGAGGCTGTGCACCTGTACCGCCAGTTCAGCGTTGAGCTGCGATACGCGGACCGTCTGCCACGCCGCCCAGTTCTCGCGAGCCGACCGGCGGATGATGTCCTCGTAGTACCTGATCCCGACTGGGCGGTCCGTGGTGTCGGCGGGCCAGTCCGAGAGCGCTGGATGAGGACGCCCGGGCCTGAGCGCTTCGATCGCGCCCAGCACGAACGTCAGCACGAGCACGACATAACCCAGGAAGAGCCCCCCGATCACGTACTGCTCGCCCAGAGACAGCACGGAAAACGCGTCTGCCCGTGAGACCACGACAAGCGGTACCGCGTTGAGGGCACCCATCACAATCAAGGCGAAGCGTGCCTCGCGATTCGCGATATCAATGACCTCGAAGGCCTCCTCGCTCGCGTCGACCAAGGCACGATAGCGCTCCCAGGCATCGAGCGTTCGGGCAGCATCCTGATGGCGTTTCCACTCCTTCTTCCGGCGCTTGATTTCATCGGCCGACAGCGGATCGGGAGGCTGGCCCGCCACCGGCGGGTCGGCGACCGGCGTCACGAGCTTCATCCCCACAGTGGGGGCATTCGAACCAAAGTGCCTCATCTTTAATCCCCTGCCGGGCTAGCGGCTCCCCGAGGGCCGTTCGCCGTTGGAGCCCTTGTACAGAGGACTAACGTTGCGCGTGGGACTTGCGAACGGAGGAGCCATTGCCGTGCGGACGGGAGGACCTAATCACATAGAATCTCCACGGCCACGTGCCCGACAGGAGATAACAACATGCGACGGTTCTGCCACGTCGTGAGCCTGGTCTTCGGTTTCACCGTGTTCGGGGACTTTGCTCACGCGCATCACAGTCAGGCGGGCATCTTCGATTCGAGACAGACGATCGAAATCACCGGCGTCGTCAAGTCCGTGTCGTGGCGCAACCCGCATGGACAGATCCTTCTCTCCGTGAGGGACGAGAAGGGCGTGGAGACCATCTGGGATGCTGAAACGGCGTCGATCAGCATTCTGCGGAATCGCGGCGTGGACGGAAGCTCGATTCGCGTCGGCGATCGCTTGACGATCGCGGGCTCGCCTTCGATACGCGCCCGACCCGAGATTCTTGCCCGCAGTGTGCTGCTGCCGAACGGCGACGAGTTCACCTTCGGGTCGGACAAACCCTACTTCGCCGCCGGGAAAGCCGGGCGTCTGGCCGGCGGCGTCACGATCGCCGGCGATGTCGCTGCCGCGAAAGCCAAGGCCGACGGTCTGTTCCGCGTCTGGTCGACGATCATGAGCGACCCGGCCGCGTTTCCGATGTTCAAAGGCGGGTATCCCTTGACCGCCGCCGGAAAGGCCGGGCTTGCGAAATGGAATCCGCGCAACAACGTCCTCCTGAAGTGCGGCACGAAGGGCACGCCGCTCATCATGATTTCGCCGCTGCCGATGGATTTCACCAGGGAGGGTGACACAATCATCATGCGGCTCGAAGAGTACGACTCGGTGCGCACGATCCACATGAATCCCAAGGCGGTGGCGCCCGCGGCGCACACGTTGTTCGGCTTTTCGCGCGGACGCTGGGAAGGCACGACGTTGGTGGTCGAGACCGATCACATCGCGGCTGGCTACTTCGATCACGAGGGCACGCCACAAAGCGATCGGATCAGGACGGTCGAGCGCTTCATCCCGAATGCGGATTACAGCCGTCTCGACTACGTCCTGACGACAACGGATCCCGTCAACTTCACGAAGCCCTTCGACCTCAAGCGGTACTTCGTGTGGAAGCCTGAGAACCGGGTCCACCCGTATGAATGCCTCGATCGCTTCGAGCCC